>JAEYRK010000106.1 GCA_023435645.1 Bacillota bacterium | reverse complement strand
CCCTGAAAATAATTCACACCCAGTGTATCAAAGCGCATAACAACACCTGCCAATCAAGTTAATATTTTACAAAATATTATAATGAAGGGCAGGTGAAATGTCAAATGAAAGGAGCTTTTCGTCAGCTTTGTCCTTTCATATCCATACCTCATGTAATCTTGTGTTTTTGTTTCTACTTATAGATATGCTTATTGAGTATTCTAATCACAGCCGTCTGATCAGGTATATCCTCCCTAGCTATCTCCAATACATTTTCGCTCTCGGTAACCGTACCATAGCTTTCTTCGAACAGGGGTAACGCTGCATCCGTATAATGGGTTGGAATGATCAGCTTTGGCTTCAGCTGCTCCATCATATTGAAGCCTTTTTTGTTCTCCAGCGTCATATCGGAATAGCTATTTTCAAATTGCATGAAAGCGATATCAATCACCCCAAGCTCCTGTAACTGCTCCTCAGTGAGGGTATTCTGACCAATGTCGCCCATATGGGCAATTCTTAGTCCATCCACCTCAACCACGGCAATTACATTGTTACTATTTTCACCTATTGTATCTCCGTTATGGGAGGATTGTATCGTATAGATTCTGAAATCCGCGGTATTAATCTCCCCCTTCTTAAACAGTAGCTTCTCGCATTCATAGGAATTCGTAAATCTGTTATCGATATGATCCGGATGGGCATGGGTGGACAGGATCGCAACCGGATTAAGGTTGCATTCTTCCTTCTTCGGCATGCTGGTTGGGTCAAGGACGATGCTTTCTCCCTTGATTGATGTTATGATATAGGAGTTATAGGGATATGTGGTGTTCTTGGATACGGTCTGGATCATAACCTTACCGCTGCTGTTGGTAGTCAGAGGAAGCACCAATCCCTCAGTAACTGGGGTAGGCTCCGCTTCTTCCTGAACTGTGGCTTCCGACGTCTCGGTATTCATGGCTGCATCCTCAGTGGACTCAGTCTTCGTATCCTTCGTACTTGCCTCATTCGAACTAGCTGCGTCCGAATTTACTACTCCATCAGTCCCGGTTATCTCTGTACTAGACTTCTCCTCCTTCATATCTGTTCCCTGACCCTCCTCCTTCTTGCTGTTATCCGATACCGACGAATTCGCTATCTGCTTCTCTTTTCCGGAACATCCCGGTAGAATCAGAACCAATACAATTATTGTAAACAGTATTAATTTCTTCATGATACCCCTCCTTCTAATTTCTACCACATCATCCTACCATAGGCTGAGTATCATTCCCATGTAAATATAACAATAAAATTGGTAAAAAAGTCAGTTCCTGCAGAGACCGGATTGCTCTACTTCCTCATATATCAGGGTCAGAACACTACTGTCAGCAGCATCTTAAACTGTTCTTCTCCGTATACCGCATGGGGTACGTGATTTGGCATAACCAGGGTTTCCCCCTCCTTTACTACAAAGATCTCTCCCCCTACGGTGAATCTTCCTACACCATCCAATACAGTTACCATAGCATCCCCGTCGGAGGAATGACTGCTAATCTCTTCTCCTCGATCAAAGGAAAATAAGGTTAGGCTCACATGGGGATTCTGCACCAGGGTTTTACTTACCACCTGGCCCTCCTGATAGTTTACCAAATCCTTAAGTTGAAGTATCTGGGATACCTCGATGTTTTTCATTTTCCCTTTTATTACTTCGTTCATAGGTTCCATCCTTCCTTTCCTTTTGATTAAAATTTTAAGATACTGATGAAATGTATTTATTTTTCAATCGTTTGCACAAAAAAATACGTCTGTAGTATCGTTAATATCTAATTAAGACATCTTGTTTTGTGTTCCCTTAAGCTCCATCATAAAAGTAAACACACGACCCCTCCTTACGCATTGATTTCTACCGAAAGCTGCGTTGTCTGAAGGAGTATCATTGTTACCAGGATCCATCCCTAGTATACCTCATATTGTCCAAGAAAGTGTAGCCCGAGCTACAAATAGTTATCCTCAGGGTTTTTTTGTAGCTTCTATGATATCCTCAAAAATTGCCTTCTGATTCTGAATTTATTTGTCAAAATATCTACAAAAATTACTATAATTATTTCTAAAAATAGGAAATCAGTCAAGCTCAGCATCATATGATACATTGTAATTAATATTAGGAGGAACTACAATGAGCGATTTAGCAGCAACACATTGCGACAATAGCATTAGAGGAGGAAATGATTGTTCTTGCATATTTATTATCCTCATCCTTTTATGCTGCTGTGGTGGCAATCACAATGGTAGTGGTATCTTTGGTGGAGGCTGTGGGGACAATGACAATGGTTGTGGTTGTATATTCATTATTCTCATTCTTCTCTGCTGCTGTGGTAATGGTGGAGGCTTCTTCTAAAAGTAAACTACGCCAACATAAGTATCACTTCCATGCAAGATCAAAAAAAGCTGCGGTTCCCGCAGCTTTTTTTTAAACTTATTTTCTTCTTTTCTGCTTTCTTAATCGATCGTAGCAATCCCTGTCTATTTCATAAATTGTATTCTCATCAATAATCAGATCCTCATCCCTCTTTCGTGCAATGGATGCATTCCCCTTCCCATCAGTTCCTTCCTTTGTGGTATCATCACGCTTGCCATATCGGTATCCGTTATTACCCGGGCCGAAGTATTGATTATCCATTTTAGCCTCATATTTGTATTGTCATTCCAATATATGAAATTTTTTATCAAATGTCCTTAATAGGATTGAAAGTGACATTGATTTCCGATATACTAGGGATAAGCATTCGGCAGGATGGTAGTTTCATGATCCACAGAGCATATCATCCCAACCGGAGTATATTAGAAAGATGATGGAGTGTTGCCAATGTCAGGATCTACATATGGAACAAGCTTTGTAATCTCTACCTGGGGAGAATCCCACGGGGAAGGGATTGGAGTCGTAGTTGACGGCTGCCCCGCAGGTCTGCCTCTACAGGAAGAGGTCATACAGGTCTTTCTAAACCGCAGGAAGCCCGGACAGTCAAAGTACTCCTCTCCACGGAAGGAAGAGGATAGGGTGAGCATTCTTTCCGGCGTCTTTGAAGGCCGTACTACCGGTACTCCTATCTCCATGGTTGTATTCAACGAGAATCAGAGGTCCTCAGATTACTTTAAAATCGCAAGCTATTATCGCCCTGGCCATGCGGACTATCCCTATGACCAGAAATACGGTTTCAGGGATTACCGAGGGGGAGGTCGTTCCTCCGGAAGGGAAACCATAGGCAGAGTGGCTGCCGGCGCCATCGCCTCAGCGATTTTAACTGAGCTGGGGATTAGCGTATATGCCTATACCAGATCCATTGGTCCTGTCACAATAGATTATCAGAGGTGCCGGAAGGAGCTTACTGTAGTAAGTCCTCTCTTTATGCCGGATCCGGAGGCTTCCGTTAGGGCTGAGGAGTATGTCCTCGAACAGCTGAAAGCAAAAAATTCCGTAGGTGGAACAATTGAGTGCATTGTTACCGGAATGCCCGCAGGCATCGGTCAGCCGGTTTTTGATAAACTGGATGCCGCTCTGGCAAAAGCCCTTATGTCCATCGGTGCAGTGAAGGGTGTTGAAATCGGGGACGGGTTTACTGTTGCAGGCAGAACAGGTGCTGAGAACAATGACTCCTTGTACTATGACAGTAACAATCAGCTGACCAAACGAAGTAATCATGCCGGTGGCATTCTCGGAGGCATAAGCGACGGTTCGGAAATCATCCTTCGAGCCGCCATAAAGCCCACCCCTTCCATCGCAAGACCACAGCCAACCGTAAATCTAGCGAAGGATAACATTGAGGTTGAGATATTAGGTCGACATGATCCGATCATCGTACCCAGAGCTGTTGTCGTGATAGAGTCCATGGTTGCCATCACCCTGGTGGATCAGCTGTTCCAGGGAATGACTGCCCGAATGGATAAAATCATCGATTTTTATCGCAAATAGAATAAAATGTTATTTTATCCGTGCCTTTCTGTCGGTAGTGCCTGAGATTCTCAGGTCCTGCCCTCAGAGAGGCACGTTTTTCATGCTTGGCGGAGTTTTCAGCGATCTTAAAACCCGTCAGTCCGGCTTGTAATAAAGCAGAAAATGGTTGTGTCTGTAATCGAGTACATAACAGGTCACAAAGCGGTCCAAAATGCTTTTTGTAAACTTGTGAAAAGGTATTGACATGCCGAATAATTTCAGTATAATAATTATTGTCGCTTGTTTAGCAACGCTAAACTTTAAGTTTATTGTTAGTAAGATTTAGAGAATTTTAGGTTGCCGTAAAATGGCGTTTGGAGGTTGATATTATGAACATTGGTTCAAAGATTAAGGAATTGCGCATTCAAAAAAGTTTGACGCAGGAGGAGCTGGCAGACCGGGCTGAATTGTCTAAGGGCTTCATCTCCCAGCTGGAGCGGGATTTGACCTCTCCTTCCATCGCTACCTTAATGGATATCCTCCAATGCCTCGGTACCAATCTGGAAGAGTTTTTTAGCGGTACCACCGCGGAACAGGTAGTATACAAAAAATCTGATTATTTTGAAAAATACGATGCAGAGCTGAAGAATGAAGTAAAATGGATTATTCCGAATGCACAGAAGAATATTATGGAACCCATTCTGTTAACGCTGGATGCCGGAGGCTCCACCTACCCTGATAATCCTCATGAAGGGGAAGAGTTCGGATATATCCTGAACGGAAGTATCACGCTTCTGATCGGAAACCGCTCCTATAAGGTCAGGAAGGGCGAATCCTTCTACTTTACCGCAAACAAACAGCACTATATCGTAGCCTCGGAGAAAACCGGTGCTACTCTGCTCTGGGTATCCACACCTCCCAGCTTTTAGTATCTAATAAGGAGAACCTTCATGACAGAGAATAAATTAATTAATTTAATCAATGTTTCCAAATCCTTTGGTGAGACTCTCGTTCTGGATGAGTTAAATCTCTACATCCGTGAAAATGAATTCCTGACTCTGCTCGGCCCTTCCGGCTGCGGCAAGACTACTACCCTTAGAATTATCGGGGGCTTTGAGAACCCAGATCGGGGACAGGTAATCTTTGAAGGCAAGGATATCACAAAGCTGCCCCCCAATGAGCGTCAGCTAAATACGGTATTCCAGAAATATGCTCTCTTTAACCATATGACTATCGCGGAGAATATAGCTTTTGGCTTAAAAATAAAAAAGAAGAGCAAAGCATATATCGACGACAAGATAAAATATGCCCTGAAGCTTGTCAATCTACAGGGCTTTGAAAACCGATACCCGGTATCCTTAAGCGGCGGACAGCAGCAAAGGATTGCCATAGCCAGAGCGATTGTGAACGAACCAAAGGTTCTACTTTTGGACGAGCCCTTGGGAGCATTGGATTTAAAGCTCAGGCAGGATATGCAGTATGAACTGATTCGTCTGAAAAACGAGCTGGGCATTACCTTCATCTATGTAACTCATGACCAGGAGGAAGCCCTGACCATGTCCGACACCATCGTTGTAATGAATCAAGGCTACATACAGCAGATCGGTACTCCGGAGAAAATTTATAATGAACCAACCAATGCTTTTGTGGCTGATTTCATCGGCGACAGTAATATACTTCCCTCTATGATGGTAGAGGATAAAATGGTAAATATCCTTGGAGCGAATTTCAAGTGCGTGGATGAGGGCTTCGGAAGGAATAAGCCCGTCGATGTGGTCATCCGCCCTGAGGACATTGATCTGGTTAAGCCTGAGGATGGTATCATCACAGGTACCGTAATTTCTCTTCTGTTTAAGGGAGTTCATTACGAGATGGAGGTCCGTGCCAACGGCCATGACTGGCTTGTGCATTCTACAGATCTGGTCCCTGTGGGAAATCAGGTGGGGATTCAGGTGGACCCCTATAATATTCAAATTATGAATAAACCGGAATCTGAGGATGAGGAGGCACCGGAGCTAGAAGCTTAGCACCACTACTATGCTGACGCCCAAATTCGCGGTGTAAAGAGTTCATACACTAGAATTCTTTACAGAATGGAGATTTGTATGAAGATCACGAATATCTTACAGAACCGGAGCCAGAGGGCTTCCGGAAGTGAAAACGGCCAGCCCGGATCCGGTAATAAAAAAATCAAATGGCTTTCCTTTCCTTACATCCTGTGGATCGGCGGCTTTATCATCATACCTTTGATCATGATTGTATTCTATGGTCTGACGGGTAAGGGAGGAGGCTTAACCCTTCAAAACCTCACCATGATTACCGATCCGGTAAATCGAAAGGCACTGCGTGTGGCCCTGGAACTGTCCATTGTCAGTACTGCCCTTTGTCTACTACTGGCTTACCCTCTGGCCCTAATTTTAAATAAAATTAAGATGAAAAGCAACAGCTTCATCGTGCTGATCATCGTTCTTCCGATGTGGATGAATTTTCTGCTCCGTACGATTGCATGGCAGAACATTCTGGAGAAGACAGGAGTACTAAACAGTATATTAAGCTTCCTGCGGCTACCACCCCTGAATATCATCAATACTCCGGCTGCTATTGTATTGGGTATGGTTTATAATTTCCTACCCTTCATGGTATTACCGATCTATAATGTTCTGATTAAGATAGACAAGGATACCATCAATGCAGCCAGAGATCTGGGAGCCAATGGTCTAACGACCTTTTTTAAGATTATTTTTCCCTTAAGCATTCCCGGAGTGATTAGCGGCATTACAATGGTTTTCGTTCCCTCCCTGACCACCTTCGTAATATCTACGATTCTCGGAGGAAGTAAGATTGTTCTGATTGGAAATGTCATTGAGCAGCAGTTCCGCCTGGGGAACTGGCATACAGGTTCCGGACTTTCCCTGGTACTCATGGTATTCATTCTGCTCAGCATGGCAATCCTTTCAAAATATGATAAGGAAAGCGAGGGTAATCTATGGTAAGAAAATTTCTGGAGCGTTCCTATGTTGCACTGATTATACTTTTCCTGTACGCTCCAATCCTAATCCTGATTATGCTTTCCTTTAACAGCTCAAAATCCAGATCCAAATGGGGTGGATTTACAGTCCATTGGTATCGTGAGCTTTTCCAAAATGAAAGTATTATGAATGCCTTATATACAACACTGATAATCGCCTTCCTTTCTGCTTTGATCGCCACCTTACTTGGAACAGCGGCCGCAATTGCAATCAACAGCATGAAGAAGACTCCTAGAACCATACTAATGAGTATTACGAATATCCCGATGCTGAATGCCGATATCGTCACAGGTATCTCCCTAATGCTGATCTTCGTGGCACTGAAATTCACCCTGGGCTTTACCAGTGTTTTGATCGCACATATTACATTTAATTTGCCCTATGTGATCCTAAGCGTCATGCCAAAGCTACGGCAGATTAATCCAAATACCTTTGAGGCTGCTCTGGATTTAGGGGCCTCCCCGGGCTATGCCTTCTTTAAGGTCATTCTTCCTGATATATTTCCCGGAGTACTGTCCGGGTTCTTCCTGGCCTTTACCATGTCCCTGGATGATTTCGTAATCACCCACTTTACGAAGGGTCCGGAGATTAATACCTTATCGACAAAGATATACACTGAGGTTAGAAAGGGAATTAAGCCGGAAATCTACGCCCTCTCGACTCTGATGTTTGTTACCGTATTAATCCTTCTGATTCTCATCAATCGAAGGAACTCAGATAAAAACGCTCCTTTGCGTAAGGTATAAGAAATTTTAATTTAAATAGTGCTTGGACGTACAGCTTCCGAGCATAAGGAGGTAGAAGGAATATCATGAGAAAAATTTTAACCGCTTTTGTACTTGCACTATTAAGCACAGCTCTACTCTCAGGCTGTTCCAAGAATGACGGAGAGAAGGTATATGTCTATAATTGGGGTGAATACATTGATCTTGAGGTTCTCGAGCTATTTGAGAAGGAGACAGGCATTGAAGTTGTTTATGAAGAATTTGAGATGAACGAGGATATGTATCCGAAGATCAAGAACGGCGCTGTCCGTTATGATGTGGTTTGTCCCTCCGATTATATGATACAGAAAATGATCGATGAGGACCTTTTAGCGGAGATCAATTATGAGAATGTTCCGAATATCAAAAACATTGACCCTGTTTACCTAAAAAGTGCAGAAACCTTTGATCCCGGAAATAAGTATAGCGTTCCTTATTGCTGGGGTACCTTAGGAATTCTTTATAACAAAACCATGATCGATGAACCGATCGATAGCTGGAGTGCTCTCTTTGATGAGAAATATTCCGGTAATCTCCTGATGATGGACAGTGTGCGGGATGCCTTTGGTATCGCTCTGGTATATCTCGGCTATGATCTCAATACAACGAATGAGTCACAGTTGGAAGAAGCAAAGGCCCTGCTTCAGCAGCAATATCCCTTGGTTCAGGCTTATGTAGTGGATCAGGTCAGAGACAAGATGATCGGCGGCGATGCTGCTCTCGGTGTCATTTATTCCGGTGAGGCAATCTACACGGCCAGAGAAAACCCCGACCTTGAATATGTCGTTCCGAAGGAAGGCTCCAATGTTTGGATTGATGGCTGGGTCATCCCGAAGAATAGTCGGAACAAAGAGAATGCGGAGGCCTTCATCAACTTTATGTGTGATCCCGAAATCGCACTGAAGAACTTCGAATACATTACCTATTCCACGCCGAATGCAGCTGCCCGGGATATGATTACCGATGAGGACATCAAGAACAGTCCGGTAGCCTTCCCTGACCAGTCCGTACTGGACCGCTGTACTACTTATCAGTATCTGGGCGAGGATATAGAGTCCATGTATATCGATAAATGGAATGAAGTAAAGAGTGAATAAAAGTAAAGATTGAATTGAAGTATAGAGCAATAAAAGTCAAGAGCATTTAAAAATCAAGAGCGTATTATAGTAAAGAGCATTAAAGTATAAAGCATTAAAAACCAAGAGCGTATTATAGGAAAGAGCATTAAAGTATAAAGCAATAAAAACCAAGCGCGTATTATAGGAAAGAGCATTAAAGTATAAAGTATTAAAAATCAAGAGCGTATCATAAAAAGCTGGAATATATAGTTTCCTATCCATTTCAATACTAGTGTATTGAAAATGGAGGAAGGAACTTACATATTCCAGCTTTCTTATGAGGAAGGTACTTCGCTCGCATACCTACCCTATCTATTTTTCTGTTTCCTATTGTAAACTGTTGTGAAAGGAAATGCTCTTTTTAAAGGCAGTCGTTACACTATTCGCTGACTACATTTCTTTCCTCTCCTTGAAGGAAGGCTTTGATATTCTTACAAACCTCATCCGTTACCCTCTGTCTTGCTTCCACGGTAGCCCAGGCGATATGGGGTGTGATAATCAGCCTCGTACTGTCCTTAATCTCAGCCAATGGATTATCAGCTACCATCGGTTCTGCCGACAGAACATCCAGACCTGCTGCGGCAATCCATTCCTCCTTCAGTGCTTTCGCCAGGGCATGTTCATTGATAATTGGCCCTCTTCCAAGATTTAATAATACTGCTGACCTCTTCATGGAGCGAAGCTCCTCTTCCCCAATCAGATTTCTGGTCACGGGATTCAAGGGAGCATGGATGGACACCACATCGGACTCACTCAGTAGGGTTTTCAAATCCACGCTCTCATAGTCCGGATTAAAATTCTTACCGGAGGTCGAATAATAGATCACCTTACAGCCGAAGAGCCTTGCCACCTCTGCCACTCCCCTACCAATCTCACCAAGGCCGATGATGCCCCAGGTCTTCCCTGCCAGCTCATGGAACTTCATATGAAAATGACTGAAGATATCGGACCTAATATATTCTCCTGACTTTACAAAGTGATCATAATAGCTCAGCTTCTCATAAACATAGAAGAATAAGGCAAAGGTGTGCTGCACAACGGACGCAGTAGAATACCCTTTTACATTGGCAACTGTAATTCCTCTGCTGTTCGTATAGGGAAAGTCCACGATATTCGTACCAGTACCGGTAATACAGATAAGCTTCAGCCTTTCTGCCTTTCCTAAGGTCTTCTCATTCATCGGCACCTTATTCACGATGATCACCTCGGCATCAACGATTCTCCTGGCAGCCTCCTCCGGATCGGAACAGGGGTATTTTATAATCTCACCCAGAGAATCAAAGTGTGATAGATCCACATCCTTTCCCAGAGTATCCGCTTCTAAAAAAACAATTTTCATCTATCATATCCTCCTTATTCAGGTCATCTACAGTGTCTGTTTTTCTTTCCTCCGTTCTCATAGAATGGTAGACGAATACCTCGCCTTCTTTCTGCTGTCCCTGCAAACTCAGTATACAGGTTGCCTGTGCACAATACGGTAAATACAGCGAAAGTATCCTGCATCCTGTTCTGAGAGAGCTTACTCAGCTTCCCTTCGGAACTATGGATAAAAGGTGGCGGGAATCCCCAGCCACCTTGTTGATTATCTTATTTTTTCAGGTAATCCAAGCTTCTTCTGTACCTTACGAAGGGTCTTATTCGCGAAGTAATCGGCCTTCTCCGCATTCCGCTTAATGACACCGTCAATGTAGGCCTTATCCTTAGTAAGTTCAGCAAACCTGTCTTGAATCGGCTTAAGCATGCTGACTACTGATTCTCCTACAGCCAGCTTGAATTCACCGTATCCAACACCTGCGAATTCCCTCTCTGTTTCACTGATAGATTTTCCGGTAGCAACTCCGTAGATATCAATCAGATTGCTGATGCCCGGCTTCTCCTCTGCATGGCGGATCTCCGTATCGGAATCGGTGACCGCTCTCTTGAACTTTCGGATTATCGTATCCGGGTCATCCATCAGAAAGATACTTGCATTGGCATTCTCGTCCGATTTGGACATCTTCTTCTCCGGCTCCTGCAGACTCATGATTCTGGCGCCCATTTCACCGATACAGGGCTCCGGTATCGTAAACACATCTCCATAGATGGAGTTGAAGCGCTCAGCAATATCTCTGGTGATCTCAATATGCTGCTTCTGATCAGAGCCAACCGGAACTACATCGGATTGGAACAGCAGAATGTCTGCTGCCATCAGAACCGGATAGGTGTAGAGCCCTGCATTGATATTATCGCTGTGCTTTGCTGACTTATCCTTGAATTGGGTCATACGGTTCAGTTCGCCCATATAGGTGAAGCAGTTTAAAATCCAACCAAGCTCTGCATGAGCTGGAACATGGGATTGGTAATAGATACAGTTCTTATCAGGATTAAGTCCGGCAGCAATATATAGGGTCAGCAGATCTCTGGCTTTCTTGCGAAGCTCCGCAGGATTTTGCCTTATTGTAAGAGAATGCAGATCAACAACACAATAAAAGCATTCATAATCCTCATATAATTCTACCCAATTCTTCAGCGCTCCCAGATAATTTCCCAGATGAAGGGTTCCTGTCGCCTGCATGCCGCTGAATAATGATTTCTTTCCATCCAACATATCGTAGTCACATCCAATTCTTTATAATATTCTTCATAATGTAGTAATTTCAGTAGCAAATATCATCCATTTCTTACAATATATAGACTAAATAGGGAAATGTCAATGCATCCCTGTCAAATATCAAAACTTTTTGGCTAGCTCGGTTATGGAATCGATCACATCATCATACTCCTCCACATCTCCAAAGCCATAACGGGCGAATACAAAAGGAACACCAGCTTCCTTTGACGCCTTGGCATCACCCAAAGTATCTCCGACATAAACAGGGTTTATCAGACCATTCCGCTCTGCGATCAGTTTGATATTATCCGCTTTCGGTAAGCCGGTGCCTCCGTGGCATTCAAAATCATGAAAATACTGTTCCAAATGGGGGTATGCCTTAAAAAAGCATTGGATATAACCATCCTGGCAGTTACTGACGATAAAAAGCTTATACTTCTTCGCTAATTCCTTCAAGGTCTCCTCCAGCCCTTCATACAGATAAGCACCGTGCTCTGCCAGATAGATTTCCTCATAGTCACAGCATTCCACGATTACCTTCCTGGCCTGATCCTCCGGTATGCTCTGAAACAGCTTCACTCCAATCACATCCAGGGGAAGCCCGAATAATCCCTTTAATTTTTCAACCGTGACCATATCCGTAATCTCCGGATATTTCTCCTTCACTACCTTATTATAAGCAATCGCCACCTCGGGGGTAGAGTCCCATAGGGTTCCGTCCATATCAAATATAATACTGTCAATCATGTCATCTTTTCCTTTTCTTTTGATTAGTCGTCTTCTCTTCTATCATGTATTCTTCTGTACTTCTGCCTGCCAATCACAGGAGTCAGGTCTATTCGCCATTGACGCAGTTGTCCATGGGGAAAAGCATTCCGTACGCTTATCAAAGCTCCCGGATACTTCTCAGATATATCATGCCTAATTCCATTGCAATTGTCAACCTTTTCTCGCATACTTCACACCCTGCTAATCGTAGGGATCCCCATGCTTGCACATCATAGACAATGGATCGGAGCTCCAGGGTAATAACATATGCTTGAATGAATGATACTGAAGGGATGATTCGAAATAAGAACTAGGGTGGCATGGTAATATATCCCCATATTCAAATTCATATTTTTGTCTACAAATTCAAACTGTCATGCTATAATGAGCATAAACTTATGAAAGGAAAGGATATGGTGCCAAATGAAGCAGATTGCCAGCTTTACAATAGACCATATGCGCTTGCTTCCCGGCGTATATGTATCAAGAAAAGATAAAATCGGGAACGAGACGATCACCACCTTTGACCTTAGGATAACCAGGCCGAATTATGAGCCTGTTATGTTAACCGGAGAGATTCACGCCCTGGAGCACCTGGGTGCCACTTATCTTAGAAACCACCAGGAGTATGCCGATAAGGTTGTTTATTTCGGACCTATGGGGTGTCGCACCGGGTTTTACCTGTTATTGGGAGGTGATTACCAGTCAAAGGAGATTATTCCCTTGATGCTTGAACTATTTGAGTTCATTCGAGATTATCAAGGTGAAATCCCGGGAGCTACTGCCGAGAATTGCGGCAACTATTCTGATATGAATCTGGAGCTAGCTAAGTATTATGCCAAGCGTTATCTGGAACAGGTCCTGTATCAGATAGATGACAGAACCTTGAATTACCCGGTGTAATATACCTATTTCTCATTAATTGTATACGGATTGCCCATGGATGCATTGCCCAAATGCTCCACTCATGCATCATTATAGAACCCTTGAATATACTGTAATGAGTATATCATATGGGGGAAAATATGGCAGACACTGACATTTTACACACAGCGGAAATTCTGAAGGCCGCATTGCCTTATGTCGATGTCCGAACAAGAACAACCATGGATCTACTCGTAAAATTCTATGAGTTAATTTTGTGCTTCCGCAGAACTCAAACGAATAGCTTAGTAACCTGCGGGTACGAGGAGCAGAAGGCAGATATTGAGACAATGCTGAATAACATCCGTCCGCTTTGCAAGGATAAGGAAAGGGCCATGGTAGATAGGTTCATTGGGTTTTATAATGCAAAGCGTATGTTTGAGATGTATAATACCTATATGTCTGCGATGAAGACGATGCAGGAGTTTGGTGGTTTCCCATCAGGAGACGGCGGGGAAGCATCCGATGACTTCATGAACAACTTCTCCGGATTAGACTTTTCTTCTATCTTCGGTAATAGCACCGACAGTAACTCGGACATAGGACCAGATACGGATAGCAGTTCAGAATATCCGGGAGATGACTTTACTCACCAGGATCAGGAATCCGAAGAAAAACCCAATTCCGATGACACTAAGGATGATCAAAGCAGGGATGGCAACAGCCAAATGTTTGACACGCTAAAGAATATGATACCGCCGGAACAGATGAGTACCTTTGAAAACCTGCGAATGCTTTTTAATACCATGTCATATGATAATAATAAGAAAACTGATTCAAAATAAGGAGTAATGGCAATGGCTGATATGTCATGGACGAATCATCCCAAAATGAAAAACGTAGATCCCCGTAAGCTTGCGATTCTATTAGAGGTAGTTAAGGAAGCTGAGGGAAAACCGATGGATAAATTAGTCCCACTTCTGATGAATACCAATAAGAAATTAAAAGAACAGAATTTGACCTTCGAGAAGGATGAAAGTGATATTATGATGGAAATCCTCACTAAGAACATGTCCCCGAAGGAAAAAGCACAATTTGAAATGCTTCGAAAAATGATGCCGAAAAAATAAGCTTATAAAATATGATTCAGGCTGCTGCATCAAAGGATGCCGCAGCCTGTATTAGCTTGGAGTAATATTGCTTCCCTGATTTCCATCCATCAGGACCTATCCCATAGAAACCCCTGCATTCAATCATCATCGAATATACGACATTGCACTGTAATACAAAATAAGCAGGAATGCAACAAATCTGGTAATCCGTAGTGCCACTTTATATTCATGGGAAGGAATGGTTCCTCGATCAACTGCCCAGGCAATCTTGTATCTGAAAAAGATCCATTCCCAGAGCTTAAAGCTTATAAACTCAAATACATATAGAAGGCATACCAGTGCATAGTACCACAGGTTTACCTTCGCTTTGGTCCCTTCTCGGAAAGCAAGAGCAACCAAGGTTTCATATTTATTCTTATAAAAGAAGATACCATTCCCGTCCGTTGGCTTTGCCATAGAAGGATGATAGCCCTCATACTGCTTTCTATATACCTCAGCCCCGTAATTGTCTGTCATTGTGACCTCACTATGCTCCCAGTCCTCCGGATTACTGAACCTGAGGATATATTTGTCCATCGGAAAATATTGATCCGGTAATGTAATAACCGCTTCCGCTACCTGATCCTTCATTCCGGTTACCCGGATCGTCCTTGATTCCAGGACATACTCTGTCGTATCTCCCTGATTTTTAATTTTCACCTTACTGCCATCCATCATGGTCCGGGCGAACAGCTCCCTCGAATAATAAAGAAACATCAGGGCAAGAAAAACAACTATAATTCGTTTGATCCATCGGTCATTCTTTCGCTCGTCCAGCTCCGTCTGCTGCCTGTTCTTATCCTTATCCCCATAGACATCAATCTGAATTCTGTAACTCATACCCCATTCTCCATCCTTAACCGAACTTTTGTATTCATACCTGATTACAATACCCGATGATACATTGAATTGCCGTTATACTCAATTTGGCTTAATCATTACTTGAGTATATGTCAAATTGATTTGACTTAGCAATTACTTGAGTAAATGTCAAGTTGATTTGTCTTAAATTCTTCAGTATATGTCAAGTTGATTTGACTTGTAGTTACCGGAGTATTTGTCAGATAATAAAATATCATAAATTCAGCGGAGGAAGCCCTCGCTGAGGCGGTGGGTCGGTTTATCGGTCATTGATACAATAAGCATTGATATTCTATGATGACTATTAAGAATACCAATGCTTTCATCCTATAAGGTAAAGCTTTACTTGACTAACATTACGCTATCTCTTCTGCCTTGACCTCCCGGTACATCCTGAAGTATTCCCTGATATAGAGCAGGAAGGATAGGAGCAGGAAGCAACCGCATATGAGCATCAGGAGGTTTACCACGAAGGTGTCAAGCTTCGGTGCTGCTACCAGCACCAGCATGACAGCATAGAACACTGTCGTTGATACCTTCCCGAACCATTTGGCCCCGTTCAATCGGCGGTTCTTCTTCAGCATTGCTATCCCCGCAAACAGCATGAATAGCTGCATCGTTACAAACAATATCATGAGCAGGAACATCCATTTAATCTCTACAACCAGTACAAAAATCAAGGAAGCCTGCGTAAGCTTATCTGCCATCGGATCGATTAACTTACCGAAATCAGTTACCATATCAAAGGTCCTGGCAATAAAGCCATCCAGAAAATCAGTCAGTCCCGAGAGAAATACTACCGCTGCTGCTTGAATATATTCCCGTGCTTCTTCTGCGTTAATGTATAATATAATAAATACCGGAATCAGCAGGAACCGGATATAGCATAATATATTCGGTATGCTCCAAATATCCTTCTTTGAAAACTTTGTTAATACCTTCATACTTATCCCCCTGTTTATGTGGTCCTTCTTCTCACGACATATCTTTACAGGATTTTCGATGAAACGCTTCTGTACTTACATTATTGCTTCCTAAAAGAAGCAGTTTTCATTCGTCTGCCGTTACATAATTTTAACATATGAATCATGATTGTGAAAGAATATTTTACCACAATTTTATGAAAGTAATCAGGTTTCTGCCACACGAATAAAGCTCGGCCTGATACTTCTCACTACCCTAATGATTTTACCATAGATAAGCAAAAAAAGTCCATCCCAAAGTAAGGATTCCCTCAGGTATTTCAAAGGAATGGAAGCTACTGTTCAGGATGGACCTTATTTACTACTATGATATACTACTATGATTTAATAACCCATACGGGGCGCTATGCCTGCTTTACTACCAGATTAACGATCTTGCCGGGAACATAGATTTCTTTGATCACCTCTCCGCCTAATTTATCAGCGATTGCTGCTCGGGCAGTGGCGACCACCTCCTCCTTGGCAGCCTCCGCAGGTACCTTGACGGTCAGCTTCGTCTTGCCATTGATCTGGACCGCAATTTCAATTTCACTGTCCTTCATCTTGGCTTCATCATAAACCGGCCAGGTATTTTGAAATACCGAGCTAGTATGGCCTAACTGGGACCATAGTTCTTCACTGGTATGAGGGATGAACGGCGCCAACAGGATAACCGCTGTCTCCAGAGTTTCCTTATCAATTCCGCCCTCCTTCTTCGCCAGGTCAATCATCTTATTGTTATATTCCATAAAGCCGCTGACAACCGTATTGAGGCTAAAGGTTTCCAGGCGGGTGGTAATATCATAAATCATACGATTCCTAACCTTCACCATCTCCTCTGTAGCCTTAATATTCTTATCCTTATTCTCTGTAACCAGATTGTAGAAACGGTTAATGAAGCGGTATACACCGTCAATACCCCTGTCGTCCCACTCAGAGTCCAGCTCCGGAGGTCCTACGAACAATTCATACATTCTTAAGGAATCACAGCCATAGTCATTCACCAAAGCATCCGGAGACACAACATTTCCCTTGGATTTACTCATCTTAGCACCATTCTTACCAATCATACCCTGGTTAAACAGCTTCGTGAAGGGCTCTTCAAAATCCAAGACTCCGATATCATAGAGGAACTTGGTATAGAATCTGGAGTATAACAGATGCAGTACCGCATGCTCAACCCCTCCGATATACATATCCACCGGCAGGTATTCGTGGGCCTTCTCCTTGGACACCAGCTCCCTATCATTCTTACTATCCACATAACGCAGGAAATACCAGGAGGAGCCTGCCCACTGAGGCATCGTATTTGTCTCCCGCTTCGCAGGCTTGCCGCAGCAGGGACAGGTGGTATTGACCCATTCATGGATATCCGCCAGGGGTGATTCCCCTGTTCCCGTGGGCTGGTATTTCTCTACCTCCGGTAACAGCAGGGGCAGCTGCTCCTCCGGAACAGGAACTGCTCCACATTCCTCACAGTGAACAATCGGGATGGGCTCTCCCCAATAACGCTGTCTGGAGAATACCCAGTCACGGAGCTTATAATTTACCGTCTTCTTGCCGATACCCATATGGTCCAGCATATCCGGTACTTCACTCTTCGCTTTCTCGGAATCCATTCCGTTCCACTCACCGGAATTAATCATGATTCCGGCCTCGGTATAAGCCTCGGTCAGGTTCGGATTCTCCTTACCATCCTTAGAGATAACCTGGACAATCGGAATACCGAACTTCGTAGCAAAATCAAAGTCCCTCTCATCATGGGCAGGCACACACATGATGGCTCCGGTTCCGTAATCCGCTAATACATAATCAGATAACCAGATCGGGATCGGCTGCTTCGTTAAGGGATTGATGGCATAGCTTCCGGTAAACACACCGGTCTTCTCCTTATCCTGCATACGGTCTACAGCGGATCTCATGGAGGATTTGAAGATATAGTCCTCTACCTCCGCCTGCTGCTCCTTAGAGGCCAACTCCTTCGCTATGGCATGCTCCGGAGCCAGAACCATAAAGGTTGCACCATACAGGGTATCCGGTCTGGTGGTATAGACGCGGATGGTCTGCTCGCTGCCCTTCACTGCAAAGTCTACCTCGGCACCGTAGCTCTTACCGATCCAGTCAGACTGCATCTTCTTGACCTTCTCTGGCCAATCCAGCTTATTTAAGTCCTCCAGCAGGCGTTCTGCATAAGCTGTGATCTTTAGCATCCACTGCTTCAAGTTCTTCTTGGTAACAGAAGCACCGCAGCGCTCACATTCTCCGTTGACCACCTCTTCATTTGCAAGTCCTGTCTTACAGGAGGGACACCAGTTAATCGGCATCTCCTTCTGATATGCAAGACCTGCTTTAAACATCTTCACGAAGATCCACTGGGTCCACTTGTAGAAATTGGGATCTGTTGTATTTACCTCCATATCCCAATCATAGATCGCAGCGATCTCATTGATCTGCTTCTTGATGTTAGCAACATTCTCCGCAGTGGATTTACTCGGATGTACTCCCATCTTGATGGCATAATTCTCTGCCGGAAGTCCGAAGGCATCCCAGCCCATCGGATGTATGATATAATAGCCCTTCAGGATCTTATATCTGCTCCAGACATCACTGATTACATAGCCCCTCCAATGTCCGACATGCAGACCGCTGCCGGAGGGATAGGGGAACATATCCAGACAGTAATACTTGGGTCTCCCTTCTTTCACATTCACGGGATGCTGCTCCCAATGCTTTCTCCATTTCTTCTCAATTTCCTTATGACGATAAGGTGATGACATGATTTTCTCCTCCTATACTAGTATCTTTTTCATAAAACAAGTCTCCTGCATTTCCTTGGCTGACGATCATCATATCTGCTCGTTCTAATTGATGGACATGATGATACAATGAGGCTTATGGCCAAGAGATGCTACATAATTCATAGCTTATTCGCTTATTCCATTCCTATAGAGTATAAAAAAACCTCCCGCCTCAACTAAGAGACGAAAGGTTATACTTCCGTGGTACCACTCTCATTCATCATCCGACTTATTAGTGTATGATGCACTTGATCTTCGATAACGGGAAAACCGTCCCTGCCTACTGTTCGTTCAGCCGGGAAGCTCAAAGGCGAGTTGGGAGTTTGCTGCTGCTATCTTCCACCGACCGATAGCTCTCTGTGAGCACATTGACTCTTAATACTCCTTATCATTGCTGATTTCTATATGATTCATTCAAGAAATCCAAAAACTATCATTTCTTTAACATAACTATAAATATATCATGACTTTGGCTTTTGTCAAGTTCTTATTTGTCGTAAACCTTCCAAACCAATCCTATCTTAAATTCTCCTGATTATGTCCACGGAGGCTTCCAGTGTACCTAAGTCGGTATTCTACCTGACGATTGGCACACTAGTAAGGAACAGAGGTACATTTTTATATTGCGCCTCTGTTCCCTATCATATTTTATGTGTTACTTATTCTCTTTGAACTTCTTTTCCCGCATGACCGAATAGACATTGATGCCGTCTAAATGACCCTGAATTTTAAAACAACTTCATATCTGATACCGTGATCTGCCGAGATTACCATTGTGGCTTGGTAGGTCCCGCTCGTCAGTCCGTTTACAGGGTGATAGTAGAACAGATTATTATCTTCTTCATCCGTTAATGTTGAACGCCAGGTGCCACCAGGAGTATAAGTAAATGCGGTTGGATTCGTCCCCTCAAAAGTGATCTGTAAATTCGTTATGTTCCCTGATTCAGTATCTTTTATGATATAATTGCCTATTTTAAAGGTTTCAATGTCATAGGAGGAAGTCATGTTCCCAAAATTTTGGGTTGAATCTAATGGGCTCCAAAAACGAATGGAATATGTTTTTTGCTTCGGTACTGTGACAATGATGGTCACAGTCTGCACTGTTCCACTCCCCTTGCTGATACTGATCGTGACGTTACCGATCACCTCTGTATCCGTGTAGGTAATATTCCCATAAGTATCAATATTGGAATGATCCGTTGAGCTGACAGATAGGGTTACTCCGTAGTCTGACATATCTTTCAGGTTACTCAGTGCATCCAGAATACTTAAATATGTCCCTTCCACCATGGTCATGGAACTTGGAATCAGAGCCTTCGCATCCTCTATATCTCTACTCATCAGTTCTGCTCTAAGGATATTCAAAGCATCATTGATTTGAGTGGTTTTATTCACTACTTCTGTATTGCCTGTTTCAGTTAGGGCTAGTGCTGCCATCAGCAGCGCCCATGTCTCAGGAGAATGATTTACTTCTGAGAATAATGCGGCTTCAGCCTTAGCTAAATCCAAATTTGCCTTTCCGGCAAATATTAAGGCTGCTTTTGCAGTACTAATCCCTGCGATAGCATCTTCAATCTGATCCTGTGTTGCATCCTCATTCTCTTCTATTACTATCCCTGCCTGAATGGTATCCGTATAGGCTGTCCAGCTTTCAGCAGTATAGTCCGCTTGAGTCAGCTTTAATTCAGTTCTTTCTGCCCCATCCGCGTACTCACTATTAATAGCAGCTGTCAGCGGTTCCTTGCCCTCTACCTTTTCTTCCACTATAACTGTAACAGAAGCTGTAATAGCATCTGGGTTAATCACTCCATCTGGGAGAGTCAGAGTTCCTACAAACACGTAGGTACCGGCTATATCGCCATCATAGGAAGGTGTTCCTGCATCCCATGTAACAGGTAAGCTGCTACCGGAAGATTCCTTATAAGTAACTGTTACCATATCAGGCAATCCTATCTTTGATTTCTCTGTCCCATATACTACTGTAATATCGGCGATGTATGCTACAGTGACAATTTCTTTTGGAGGCAATCTGACTATTGTCACTTTGTGGAATTTATAAGAATAGTCCTCGGCTTGTACAGCGATATAAATCACATTAGTTCCTTCCGATAAGCTATATGGCAAATAGATCTCATAAGTTCCTCTGAAGGAAGCATCAGAATAATAATGTGCTTTTGCAGAAATAGGCAACTCTATATTCGATGTATTTAATACTGTGATATTATTCTCTACTGTTGTCTCCCATGAAGAGGGTGATTCTACTGTTCCTTCCCCTGTCGGACCTGTAACCGTCTTGCCAAAAATCGATTTAATATTGTTATCATCGTTTATTCGATTTATATTAATGATATAATAGCGAGTCGTATCAGGGGTGGTTGCCTTAATATATACCGTGTTATTACCTAGCAGTAGCGGTACTGAATTATCTCCTGTAATTTCACCCGTTGTAAAATCCGGATTCGCATATAGCTTCACAGATGCATTGGTGGCTGCTTGAATATCTCCTAATGTCAGACTGTCACATTTATACACAGTAACCGTATAGGCTTTTGGATTATCAATAGTTCCACTCCCACCTGTTACGTAACCGGGCTCACCTGCTACACGTTGTATTATAAATCCAATACTATTAAATTGTGCAGTAAATTTTACTGTATTACCTATTCCATTTCCTGATGTTGTAGTTGTACTCACTGACAATGCGCCTGCAAGAACAGGAGTATAAGAAGTCGACTGAAACTGCTTATCATTCTTAGAGGTTAAGGTTACCTCTACTGTGAGTAAGGTATGCTCAGGATAGGAACCATACTCTGTGAGATTGTTCCAACTAATCCCGGTTACCGTAAAGTCCGGATCATTTGTAGCTGCCTGTACATCCGCCGCATTTGCTGCAAAGCTACCCGGGTAGCGGGCAGGAATGATCACTGTGATTGAGCTGATGTCCTCCGGAGGATTAATTATTATAGTATAGGTCACAGTCTTTTCTTCAACAGTTATCGTCAGCGTTTGGCTCTCAGCAGCTACTGAGCTGTTAAAGCCCGTAATATGAGTCGGTGTGATTGCAAGGGTTCTCTTACCTCCGTCACTGTAGGTCCCCTCAATCACCAGTCCGCTGATATCAAGCTCCTGACCAACGATATAAACCAACTGATTCGCCGGTTTCTTGATTGTTATGCTTTCCAGTACCCCTTCCGTGAAAGTGAAGGTTTTTGCTGCTCCCGCCTCATGGGTTGCGGTTTCTGCATATCTGACTTGTATCACGGTATCTCCTGTCAGGTCTGGCAGGCT
>JAEYRK010000105.1 GCA_023435645.1 Bacillota bacterium | reverse complement strand
AGGAGCCTCTTGTATCAACTGGTTATAGAGAAACAGCCTCTGATCCGATATCGTTGCGCGATTGCTCACTCTCCGTCCATTGAGATAGGACATCATACATTTTTTTATCATACTTCTTCAGACTTACCATCTTAAAATCCTTCGTAATAAAGCAATGCTCGGTTCTTCCAACGGCCCTGATCTGTTTACTGGCTTCCTCAAGGATTTGGTACTCTATCTTCATCTTGATCCCATTGAAGAAGCTTAGCCTTGGAATAATCAGGACGCTTTCCTTAAACCTGACCGGCAGCTTATACTCACAGTATGCACTCAGCACCGGGCAATAGAGTCCTGCCGCCTCAATCTGATCAAAGCCAAGACCAATCTGATCGAGAAAATCTACTCTGGCTTCCTCAAACCATCGGATATAATTGGAGTGATGAACAACCGCCATCTGATCCGTCTCATAATACATCGCCTGCCTGTAATAAGGCTTTAACTCTGTTGCTTGTTCGGGAGCATCCCCAGTCCTCCTAATGTGATCCAATGAAATCTCTCCCTTCCCTCTTTCAGCTGCATCCTAATGTGATTTTTAGCCTTCCACTCTGTTCCTGCCGTTATTCTTGGCAAGATACAGATTTCTATCCGCACATTCAATAATATTCTCAATTGTAATTCCGATGTCCGGAATCAGATGACATATTCCAAAGCTTGCTGTGGCTCGGATCTCAAAGCCGTTGAATGTAATCACGGTGTCCTCAAAAATTCTTCTCATTCGCTCTGCGATTTCACGGGTAATCACCTTACTGGCTCCCGGAATGCAGATTAGGAACTCTTCACCGCCATATCTGGCAACCCAATCCGTTTCCCTTTTCAGCTCCTTTGAGAGGACCCTGGCGAATACCCTTAGCACCTCATCTCCTGCCAGATGACCGTAGGTATCATTGACGTCCTTAAAATGGTCAATGTCTGCCATCACAATTCCAATTCTGTGTCCGGTGATTGTGGCATTCACAACATCAGCGGGAAGCTTCTCATAGATATATTTTCTGTTATAAATACCGGTAAGAGAGTCTTTGTTTGCCATCAGGTAGATATTATCAATCATGCCACTTACCGCATTCTGGTGGTCCCCGTCAGAATTCTTCAGCAACAAATGGTCCGTGACATTTTTGAAAAGCTCGATGACCGTTACTCTGTCTTCGAGCTGGATGGGGATTGCAGTGATCATGAATATTTCTTCCTTTAAATACTCTAGCTTTACATAGGTCTGGTTCTCTTGGTAGGCCCGCATGGAAATGCAATTTTCACATACCTTGTCTTTCCCTAAGATGTCAAAGCATTTTATAGGGGCTACAATCTCTTCATAACCGGTATAGCTGACTACTCTCTTACTTACAGGGTCAACTAAGCGGATTTTGTCATATAGCTTCTCCAGAATCTGGAGTTTGTCATAGATCTCCTTTATCTCCCTATCGTGCATCATAGTCCTCCCTTCTCTTTTGTGGAATAACATGTCATTTTTCGTGGAATTAACTGTCAAATAAAAATTAATATTACATTATCACATTTATTCCTTCACTGCAACTGATATATCTAGGGATAGAAATTAAATTTTTTGAAATACTTATGGAAGGAGGTGTTTATTATGATTAGCAATGTTACCTTAAGTACAAAAGAACGGTATCTGCTTGAGGATGAAAAAACCCACGAGGAGCAATGTATCCTGAAGTATGATAACTATACGAAATTAGCCAGTGATGCTCAGCTGAAAGCCATATTCAGGGCAAACGGTCAGAATGAACGGGAGCATCTTGAGACAATCAACCAGCTCCTTCAGGGAAAGGTTCCTTCCATGGCTGGCAAAAGTCAGAGTAACCAAGGAGCCTCCAACCAGAACCAAGGCGGCTCCGGAACTCAGCAGAGTGCAGTCGAAAATAGTGGTTCTACCGGCTTCAATATGTCTGACAAGGATATGTGCATTGATATGCTAAATACAGAAAAGTATGTTTCCGCTACTTATAATACTGCCATCTTTGAATTCAGCGATGCGCAGGTGCGGGATGTATTAAACCATATCCAGAAGGAAGAGCAGAAGCATGGCGAGGCAATTTTCGCTTATATGCAAAGCAAAGGGATGTACTCCGTAAAATAATTACTATTCCAGACCGGGAATCAATCACAGATTCCCGGTCGCTTTTCATAATTGACAAACTATAGCCACGTCTCTAGATAGTTTTCTAAATTCATCCCATAATTCATAGAATTATCATATAATAATTGACTGAAAAGGATTCCTGTGGTAACATTTAATCACCAAAATAAGGTATTTTTATAAAGGAGGGTATGAATGAGAAAATTATTATCACTTACTCTATGCATGGCTATGGTAATAATAGCCTTCACCGCCTGTTCAAAGGATAAATCGACGAATACAGGCGCTGCCGGAGGAAAAGTCAAAACCGGCTTAGCAGTGATCACCTCCGCCGATAAATCCAAGGATGCCACGGCAGAAGCAGAGGGTCTTGTTCAGGCAGATTCCACTGCAGTGGCAGTTTTGGTTGACGATAAGGGTATCATTGTGAATTGCATCATTGATGCCATACAGCCAAAGATTAAGTTCTCAGCAGCCGGTGAGCTAACCACTGATATGGCAACTGTCTTTGTCTCCAAAAAAGAGCTTGGGGATGCTTACGGAATGAAGAAGAACTCCGGTATCGGTAAGGAATGGTTCGAACAGGCCAAGGCCCTGGAGGATTATGTCATCGGGAAAACCCTGGAGCAGGTGAAGGGAATTACTCTAAACGAAGAAGGCGCTCCCACCTCTGCTGATTTATCCTCCTCTGTAACTATCAGCATCAGTGATTATCTTGCAGCTCTGGAGAAGGCTGTAAATCAAGCACAGGCCCTTGGTGCCTCCTCAGGCAATAAGCTCGGTCTGGGTATGGTATCCGGTCTCGGTCACTCAGCCGGTGCCGGGGATAAGGATGGTCTTGCACAGGCCTATACCTATTATGGTGCAATTACTCTGGATCAGAACGGTAAAATCACCAGCAGCATCATAGATGCCTCACAGGCAAACATCAATTTCACCAAGGAAGGTAAGATTACCTCTGACCTGACCGCAGAAATCAAGACAAAGAATGAGCTGGGAGATGCTTATGGCATGAAGAAGGCTTCCGGCATCGGCAAGGAATGGTATGAGCAGGCAAAGGCTTTCTCGGACTATATCCTTGGCAAGACCTTAGCTGACGTAAAGGCAATTGCCTTGAACGAGGAGGGCTCTCCCACTGCAGCCGATCTTACAGCCTCCGTCACCGTAGGAATCGGAGATTTCTTAACAGTGATTGAGAAGGCAGGAGCAGCAGCAAAATAAATTCTTTCCAATCTACTTACTTACTCCTGATGATGTAACATAAGAGGGTTATTCCAGGACCTTTTGATGTCAGCTTTATGGCATCTTCTATGTCCATGGGATAGCCCTCATATTATATAGTTGCAAATACATAGGAATATAGTTCATCAAAGCTGCTTCACACTACCAAGGAATAGCAGAGTGCCCGTAGCAGTGTCCCGAATAAAGAAAAGGAAGGGTACGTCTACTATAAATTTAATTTGGGGCTTCATAATATCAGCTGTTTTATCCACCTCAATCCCTGTGGCTGCGGAGGCTTCGGTTCCCCATTCCTCTACTCTTATCTTCGCTTTATGGGCCACACTGCTGACATAAAGTCTCTCTCCAATCAGCTCAAAGTCTGCTCCTTCGGGTTGAAAGGCTTTGTTCATTCCCATTCTCTCTAAAGCATCTTTGATATCCACCAATCCGTATTCCATTTCAAACCTTGGCAGACCAAGGTGATCAATTTCTATTTTATTCGCCTTATCCAGCTTCTCAAAGAAGTCCTCCAGCTCATTTACAGACAGCCCTTGATAAAGCTCCCAAATGGATTGTTCTTTATCCTCCGGAATCAGAATATCCATAACAATTCTCCCATTCCCGTAAGGAAGCTCAATTCCCTGAATTCCTCCCTCGCTGTAAAAGCGGAACTTTTCGTGATACAATTTCATCATATCCACCTGAGAGATTTTCTCCTCCCCGTAGAAGGCGGCCTCCCTGGTGTCCCTTGGCTCAAAGGGGAGCTTCCATGTTCCGTTAAAATACACTGCATTCGCAAGAAAGACTCTTATATTCTCCGAATCCGCAAACCGCTCCATAAAGGGATCAATCATTCCCATTGTTTTATCGGAAACCCACTGATTCAATGTATCGAGGGTTTCTGCTATCGTAAAATCCACCTCGAAGATATCACCCTCATAATCGTATCGGGCCGGAGCCAGTAAGGCTGTTTCTATCTGATTGCTGAACTCTTTCCCCTTCGCTAACCAGATGGAATTCGCACTATCAATCTTCACCTTCGGATCTGCCGCTTGCAGCTGTTCCTTCAGCAGTCTATGATTGGCATTCATATAATGGTTGGCTGCTTCCTTATAAGCAGGTGTATAGCCTTCCAGCTGGTCAAATCCCAGAAGCCTAGCCATCTCCCTCCTGGTATCCTGATCAGCCCCATTGTAGAGCATAGATAAGGCAGTGGCGATACTGTAGGGTGAGAGGAAGATATTCTCCCCATCCTCCATAGCATGAAAGACTCGGTATGAAAATTCTTTGAGGCCATCCATATAAGTCTGGTCCAGCTCCTCAAGCTCCATCCTTCCTTGATCATCCTTTATCCTGGCCTCACTGTTCATCGGCTGGGATTCCTCTTCCTTTTGCAAGCTTTTGCAACCGGTCAGGGTGCCTCCTGCCAGGACTAGAATTAGCAGTAATGCAGTTATCCTTCTCCTCATCGCTTCCCTCCTACCCAAGAAATCTCTGAAGTTATCCTATTATTGGATTGGACGATATATTCCGGTATTCGGTTCCAATTCGATCCATGTCGCCTTTTCCACCATATGACTGGCTCCGACAGCTTATTGTTGCATCGTCCCGATCATGGTTGCTCCGTCCGATTATGGTTACTTATCGTTGCTTCACACGATTATCCTTTCTCCGTCCGATTATGGTTGCTCCCTCCAGACATGATTCTGAACGATCATGTGGACCTCCGATACAGCAATGGGACTCCGGTTTTCCCTGTTTCGGTATAGATACACCCTAAGGGTCGCTTGATCGCCTTCCTCATAGGAGGATGGAGTCCAAATGACGGCTCCATGGTTGGGGTCCTCCGTTGAGGTCATGGGATAGCCGTTATGCTTCTCTGTAATTTCTAGGGGCTTCTGAACCTCTTGATCAAAGGATCTGATCTCCCCATCACTGATCTGCCATTCCATGAAGTATTGATCCGGAAGCCCGGGAGTGCCTATCTTCACCCAAAGGCCGATACCCCAGCTGGAAGATAACAGGGAATAGGGGCCCTCCACGGATAGAAAATCCTGTTGCTCCACCTCCGTAATCCTATCCTTACTGCCGGTATTAATCACAAAGGTATAAACCGCTTCCTGATCACCCCAGGTACAGATCACATGAAAGAGGCGGTACCAGTCCTTCTCATAATCTCCTAAATAGGAGCTTAAAAAATATGCTGTATGTTGCACCAGTCCGAACTGTACCCTGCTGTCGTCTATCATTTCTACCTCTCGATCCACCATATGCCTCGATCCATATCGGATGCTGCCGTTCTCCTCCATCAGGGCATCCTTCACCTGAATAGAATCCGGAATGCTGTCACCAAAGTTAATCTCTATCCTTTGTTCGCTACCCGCTTCCCCTCCGATCCGATAGGTTGGAAGAAAGTTTCCCTCCCCTAAAAGCATTCTGAATAAACTGGTGGTATCATAGCCTGTCTCCTTCCCATTCCATTTCGTCTCTGTCACGAGATAATCCAGTCCTCTACCGTCAATAGATAGAATTACCTCCGGTACTTCCTTCGGTATCCTCTGATTATTTTCAGGAAGCTGACTCTGGCCGAAGGTAAATCTCCATTGCTCATACGGAAACTCCTCTATTTTCTCAGGGACCGGTGCATTGTCCTCAAATACAATGTTACCATAATCCGTCTCCACTCCAAGTTCATAATCGACCCCAATTAGTCCCACCTCTGTATCACTGCGCTTAAGGAACTTCAATTCACCATACCCATGCTTTGGTATAAAGGTATTCCCGTAGGTCCTATGAAGTATCTCAGTTAAGGAGCTGAAGTAGCTAGGGTTACTGTATTCATAGGCACTTAGCACGATTCGGTAGATTCCGGAACCAAAGCCGTAGAGATCTAATAGCTCGTATCTGCCATTCCCATCTAGATCTGCCACACAGGTCTCCTCCAGAAACCCAGCCACAGGAAGGACCTTGCCCTTAGCAAGGAGAAAGCTGCCTGCCACTCCGGTCTCACTGATGGCAGTAAAGGCCTGAATCTCCATCTTCTCATAGGCATCCTCAATAAATAACTCAAATAGGCCGATGATCCTTTCCTTGGTTATAGAGAGCTGGTCCTCCTGTACTAAGCTGTCGACCTCCGCCTGTATCAGCGGAAGCGCTTCTTCCTTCGTAAGTGCACCCTTCCGTTCGGTGACATAGGAAGCCGTTATCCCTTCACTCCAGTAGACCATAATATCGTTATTCAAGGAACTGCTCTTACTCTCAATCGTAATGAGCAGCTGCAGAAGATTCCTTCCGTCCGTAAATGTCAGCGGGGTAACTCCAATCGGAAGCTCCCTGACCGCTGGCCCTTTTCTCGAAAACGACGTTTCTGACAGGCTTTGAAGTTCCGGATCCACTGCATAATACCAACCCTTCTCCTCCAGCCTGACGAGATAGTCCTCAATTTCCCCATAAGACATGCTAATGTAATAGATACCGCTACCCCAAACCGCTTCATGGACTTCTGCCAGGTCAGGAAGCAAATCCTGAAGGGTAGTTGAGGAGTCCTTATCACGGGAGACTTCTGAAGGCGGGAATGTCTCTGATGGGGAGCTTCCCTCTGCAGGAGCAGTAGTGTCCTCTTGGGAATGCTCCTTGGGGGGTTCATTCTCTTTCACTCTGCAGCCGGTCAGACATAATCCTATCATGATAAATAGCGCAAATAGGATGAAGGTATAGCGGTATATGCTTTTTGTATGTTTTAATTTCATATTCTTCCTCCTAACATATTGAGGGCGGGGCCGAAGCCATGCTCTGGCACAAGCCCGATCGATGGCACATTCCAAGCTAGGTATCATTCCAAGCTAGATCAATGGTGCACTCCGAGCCAGGGCGTATCCTCATAGGCCTAACCAGATTGATTGGTCAATAGCAGAAAGGCCATCAGGACTGCCATCAGACCGAAGCAGATGGATGAAACTATGGTCAGCCTTCTATAGGTCAGTACGGAACGGATCCTGACCTTCACAATGCCGCTACCAAAGGCAGAGGAGAACAATGTCCTCTCTCCGCTACCATAAGCCAGTAGTGCCCGGGCATAAGCCTTCCGTTCCTCCGACTTCATTGTCTTCACGGCTCTAACATCACAAGCCAGCTCACTGTCATTGATAAAGCTTCTCAAAAAGAACCATACAAAGGGATTGAACCAATGGATACAGGCTGTCAGGATTGCTGTCATTCTCCAGAGATTATCCCTTCTTCTCATATGAATCCTCTCGTGAAGGAGTACCTGCTCTATTCCCTCTGACTGAAGGACCTGCTCCGGGCACTCCTGACAGCCCCTTAGGGGCAGAACAATTTTGGGCTTAATCAAGCCATAGATAATGGGCGTATCAACCATAGTCCCTGCGTAGACCTCATCTTGTAAATGGACCGCCTTCTTAAGCTCTGAGACAGAGATCAGATACAATGCAATACAGGCCAAAATACCCGCCACTGTAACGATGATCCAGATCATCGAAGCTACTCGGAAGAAGTTCTCCAATAGATTGCTTTTATAAGTAATGGGCTGATAATCCGATGCTGCCCTGACCATATTTGTTAGGGTCAGCTGTAAGCTCTCCTGTCCGGTTTCCTCATAAATTGTTACTGTCCTTATCAAGGTTCGCGAGAAGGTATCGGATAATAAGCTCAAAAGGCTATATCTGCTTGAGATGCCAATGGGACAAACAAGTCTTAGAAATACGACTCCCCATAGGGTATAGCTGCCAAATCTGGGGAAGCCCTTTATCAGCCTGAGTGTGTAAATCAGTAATCCATACAGGGTTCCCAGGATACTCATATTCAAAATCCAATAAAATAGCTCATGTAGCATGATGACCTCCCTGCCACTCCCGGTAGCGCAATAGCCAGACCCTATTCACCGCTTCTCTCAATCATATCCTTCAGCTCCTGCAGCTCCTCCTTGGACAGCTTCTCATTCTGAAGAAAGGCTGCAAAAAACTTCTTCTTTGACCCCTGATAAAGCCGCTCTATCAGATGATTGGTTTCGGCCCGCTGGACCTCCTCCTTCTTAACTCTGGCAATACAAAGGAAGCTTGGCTCCTTTCTGATGACCAGCTGCTTCTCCACCAGCTTCTTTATAATCGTATAGGTAGTATTCTTATTCCAACCGATTCGTTCCCCCAGCAGAAGACTGATTTCCTTCGCCGAGATTGGTTCCTTCTCCCAAATCACTTCCATCACCTTAAGCTCACTGTCAAATAGTTTTATATTCTCCATGGGTTCACCTCGTAGACTATTGTAATAGTATACCAATATACTATTACAATAGTCTGTGTATGTCAACCAATTTATGTGAGTCTGTCTCTTGATTTTTCTTTCCAAGGGAAATTCATTCAGATTTGCTTCCGTTTCACCGCTCGCAACTCACCGACATACAATAGGCTGTTTACTCATCTTTCATTTCGTTGTCCGTCTGTTGGCTATTCTCTATGCCTTTATACCATATCAGCCCTCAAGCGAGATTTTTACCAGATATAAAAAGCGCCTGTGTTGATTGTCCACGGGCGCCTCATTCAATTTATCTTACACCGGCAAGAAGGCCATGAAATTTATGAAGACCCTTCCCATAAAGCATCATCGGACACCCTGTTGCCATCTCAATTTCATACTTCTCACATAATTTCTCCGTAGCCTCATCTACAATCCTGCCACTGTAAAATAGAATTCTCTTCACTCCCCGTTCGGAAAGCATGCGGACTGCGTTCGCTGTATTCTCCTTATTCAACAAGATAAAGGCACTCTTCGGCATATGCGGCAGCTCCTCCAGCTTACGGTATACCTTAATGTCATAGAATGCATTCTCCTTCGTATTGTACGGATACACCTGAAAACCATGGTTCATGAAGGCCTGATAAACCAAGTTACTATAGGCCTTATTTCTGGATGAATAGCCTACAAAGAGTATCTCTTGCTCCTTAAGAAATTCCCCGGTTAATCTATTCATTCCCTTCCCTCCAATTAGATTTCTTTATGATGTATTATACATCACCTTCCTGTTTTTGTCTAATATTTCCAATTGAGGATGTATAGAAAAGCGATTAAGTCAGAACTCTCTGTTTTGACTTAACCGCCTGAACCTACCTGCGAGGAATATTTGAAATTATAGCTGCTTGATCCAGCAGCGCCTGCGCTTGTGCTGCTCCGTCTCGTAGTGCTTCCAAAGTGACTGAACCTGGGAATTAAGCTCCAGCTCCGGTCCAGTCTCAGCATATTTGATTCCTTTTTCTCTTGCAGTTTCCGTCATAGATTGAAGTAAGACTGCTGTCATGCCCTTATTCTGCATCCTTGGTACTACACCGACCAGATAGAGATCCAGAACCTCTGACTTCGCATAAGGTGCCCGGAGCATGCGGTACCATCCCAAGGGTAGCAGCCTTCCTCTGCTCCTCTTGGCTGCCCTGTTCATGGAAGGCATCGCCAGTCCAAAGCCAACCAACTCCTTATTCTCATCCAACAGAAGCTTAACATACGCCGGATTGACCAGCAGTATAAACTGTTTGTAATATTTTTCAATCTGAGCATCCGACAGCTCGACTGTACCATAGAGATCCTTATAGGTTTCATTTAGCAAATTTAATACCTTTGGTATATAGGGTTTGATTTCTTCCCGGCTTTTTGGCTCAAACAAGCTGATACGGAATTTCTTCAACACTGCCTCGGACAGGGCATTCAGCTTTTTATTCGGTTGCTCCGGCAGCTTCACCTTGTACTCCAGCCAATCCACATCCTTGCCATAACCCAGCTCTGCTAAATGCTCTGCATAATATGGATGATTATAAATTGTGATAAACATTCCCTCCTGATCAAAGCCTTCGATCAGCATTCCCTCCTGATCCATATCGCAGAAGCCAATCGGACCGTGTATTTCTGTCAGCCCCTCCGCACGGCCCCAATCCTCCACTGCCTGAAAAAGAGCTGCTGACACCTCCTTGTCATCAATGAAGTCGACTCTGGAGAAACGGATTCTACTTGTATTCCATTTCTGATTGGCCGCATGGCTGATAATTCCTGCAATTCGTCCGACACAGATTCCGTCCCGATAGGCAAGAAATTGCTTTGAACTACAATATTCATAAGCCGGGTTTTTCTTTGGATTAAAATTATTTAACTCATCCGAAATCATATCAGGGATTGCCTGAGACACATTCCGGTACATTTTTTCATGAAAAGTAGCAAATAGCCTTTGTTCCTTCTTTGTAGTTACTTCTCTGATTTCAACCATGGTACACCCCTTATGCTTTCCTGATCAATGCTCCTTCGATTGGTCAGAATTGTAATTTATTAAACTATATCTATATTTTAGGGTATCCCGTAAGAGAAAGCAATCTTTTTGTAAAACAAACGCAAAATATGGCGCTGTTTCCCTCAATATCTGGTAATACATTTCGTTGACTTATCTTTGTATCAGCCCCGAAATGCTTTCACTGATTTTTCTGGCGATGTAGGGATTATTCATCGTATATAGGTGGATACCCTCCACCCCATGGCTGATCAGATCCACGATTTGATCGACTGCATAAGCGATTCCGGCATCCCTTAAGGCTTCCGGGGAATGCTCAAAGCGCTGCATCATCTTCGCAAATTTCTGAGGAAGGCTTGCTCCGCACAGTGTAACCATCCGCTCGATCTGGGCTTTGTTCGTTACCGGCATAATCCCTGCTTCGATGGGAATCCCAATCCCTGCTGCCCTAACTCGGTCCAGGAAGGAATAAAAATAGGAATTGTCAAAGAATAGCTGTGATATCAGATGCTCCACTCCTGCCTCCACCTTCTTCTTCAGATTCAGGATGTCCTCCTCCAAACAGGAAGCATTGATATGCCCCTCCGGGTAGCAGGCACCCGAGAGATGAAAGCCTCCCCGTTCCCGAAGGAATTCCACCAATTCACTGGCATATTGAAATTCATTTTTGGGAGTAAGCTTCGGATTAATATCCCCCCGTAGTGCTAAAATATTCTCTATACCGTGGTGCTCCAGGCGGTCAAGTACCTGTGAGATTCCCTGCCTTGTATCGTTTACACAGGTTAAGTGTGCCAGAGGTTCAATTCTATAATGATGCTTTATTACGGAAGCAATATCGCTGGTGGCTGTATCCCCCTCATTCCCCCCTGCACCGTAGGTGACACTGATAAAATCAGGTCGTAAGTCCTTAAGCTCCTCCAGGGTTTGATAGATGGTCTCAATCGGGCTGGTCTTCTTTGGCGGGAATACCTCGAAGGACAGCACGGTCCTGTTCTGCTCAAATAAGGATGATATGCGCATCTGAATTTCCCCTCCCTTTCATGGTTTTACTTATTGTAAGGTCTATACCAAAGGCTGTCAATTCATTTATCTAAACTACATTGATACACCGATAGTAGCAACACACATCGAATACTCCCACGCTCCGGAAAGAAAAACACCATGATATGCCCTGAAGCTTACATCATGGTGATATTTTCTATCTCCTTTCCATTGCCTACACCATTGCCTGAACACTTCACCGGTTTACAGTTATTTTCCGAAAAACACACTTGCACCTTGGAATTATCTGTGCTATACTAATTCGAAATTTACCCTCATGGGAATATATTCCTATGCAGGGAAGCTCGGGGGATGAATAGATGGAAGCGATTAGGGTAAGCAATTTGTCTAAGAATTTCAAGGTGAAGGTAAAGGATAAGGGGCTGAGGGGAAGTGTAAAATCCATATTTCAACCAAGGTATAAGGAAATTAACGCAGTAGATCATATCAGCTTCTCTGTGGAGAGAGGAGAAATCCTTGCCTTCATCGGACCGAATGGAGCAGGAAAAAGTACAACCATCAAGATGCTGACCGGTATCCTTTACCCAAATAAGGGGGAGGTATCCGTGCTTGGTATCAGTCCGACAGACCGTAGGAAGAAGCTGGCTTATAAGATAGGGACTGTGTTCGGTCAGAAGGAACAGCTCTGGACCCATCTGACTCCCTATGATAACTTCAAATTCTTTGGCGCCATTTATGACCTGACGGACAGGAGGATTGAAGAAAGAATTGAAAGTCTTAAGAACATCTTCGAGCTGGAGGAGATCCTCAATACTCCTGTTCGCAATCTTTCCCTGGGACAGAGAATCCGCTGTGAAATTGCAGCCTCTCTGATCCACGAGCCGGAGGTCCTATTCCTGGATGAACCCACCATCGGCTTGGACCCGGTGGTTAAGGAAAATATCAGAGCCCTCATTAAGAGGATGAATAAGGAGTATCAGACCACCGTTTTTCTAACCAGCCATGATGTGGGGGATATTGAGAAGCTCTGTAAGAGAATTATCATTGTAAATCATGGTAAAATCGTAACGGATGATTCGATGGAAAACTTAAAATATCACTATTTGAATAAAAAGCTGGTAGAGGTAAAACTGAAGGAGCCCATGAATCTTTCGGAGGAGGACGGCATAACCATTATAAAGAGTAAGGGCTGTAACCTGAAGCTGGAGGTGGACATTACGAAGAAAAGCATCAGTGATGCGATGAAGCTGATCGATGCAGATCAAATCATCGACATTAACATCTCAAATGTTCCTCTGGAGAATATCATTACGGAGATTTATAAGAAAGGGAGGAGCTAATCACAATGAGAAAGTATCTCTTTGTCTTTAAAACCACTCTGATGGAAAGCTTGCAGTACGTGATGAATATTCTTATGGGCTTTCTTATGTTCTTTGTTGTACTTTATGTTTTTATTAACCTATGGCAATATGTCTATTCCGATCCTGAGCAACTGATTAGCGGTTATTCCATGAGTCAGATGATCTGGTATGTAATACTGACAGAAATCATATGGTTCGGGACCAGGAATCACACCAGCACCAACCAGATCAGTAATGATATTAAGAGCGGCTCCATAGCCTATGTCATCAATAAGCCCTATCACTATATTCTATACATGATTACGAAGAATATCGGGGAAATCATACTTAAGTTCTTCCTCTACCTCGGAGTGGGACTTCTGATCGGTTATCTGTTCCTCGGTAGCCTCCCGGGTCTGCCCCTCAGGTATCTCCCCTTGGTCAGCTTCGTATTTCTGACAGGCACACTGATCAACTGCTTCCTGACAATGAGCATCTCCGTGCTGTCCTTTTGGATTGAGGATGCATTACCCTTCCACTGGATCTATACGAAGATCATTCTGGTCCTGGGTATCCTGTTTCCGGTGGAGATGTTCCCTGCCTGGGCGCAGCCCATCATCAAATGTACACCGATTTACGTCGTAACCTATGGTCCGGCGAAGCTGGTCATTGATTTTAAACTGTCCCTGTTTCTGCAGGTCCTTCTGGTCCAGGGCATCTATTTTATGGTATCCTTCCTGTTACTCATGGGAATCTACCGGAAAGGAGTGACGAAAGTAAATGTTAATGGCGGCTAAGAACCAGCTCAGAGTATTATTGCTGTCTGTAAAATATAATATCATGAGAGAAATGACCAATCAAATCACCTTCCTGATGAATGTTTTGTTTATGGTCCTAAATAATGCGACCTTTGTCATCCAGTGGTTCCTTTTGTTCCAATTGAAGGACGATATCGGCGGTTTTGGATTTGGCGAGGTTCTAACCCTATGGGGCTTGGCTGCCTGTACCTTCGGCCTCTCCCATATCTTCTTCCACCGGGTCTTTGAGCTACCCGAGCTGATAATGAACGGTAAGCTGGATGCCTTCCTGGTTCAGCCGAAAAATGTCCTTCTGGGAGTAATCTCCTCGGGGACCAGCCCCTCGGCGATCGGAGATTTGATCTACGGCTATCTGGTATTTTGTATCTTCAATTTCAGCCTGCCCGGTCTGCTTCTATTTACCCTTATGTCCATTCTGGGGGCCATCATCATGACAGCCTTCGCTGTGATCGTTGGAAGCCTCTCCTTCTGGATCGTAAGAGGTGATATGGTTGCACAGAACTTAAATTATGCCGTCGTTCATATCTCCACTTATCCTGACGGTATCTTCAAGAACGGGATCCGGCTAATTTTATACACCCTGATACCGGTCGGTCTGATCAACTATCTGCCCCTGAAGGTCATCCTGCACTTTCATCCGCTGCAGGGTCTGATGGTTCTGGGGTCTACCGTGATTATGGTGCTCCTGGCCTTCTTCCTCTTCTATCGGGGACTGAAGAGATACTCCTCCAGTAGTCTGATGGTTGCAAGGATCTGAAGCTATCCTCACCGCTTACAGCATAGGAATCGGTATACTTACCGTAGGCATCAGCTTCTCACATCATTAGTTAGGTTTTCATGTGCCTCCTCACATTCAGCAAAAATTCCCTCCGGCTTGTCCAGCCAATGGAGGGAATTTATTTCGCCTTGATTATTTTTTCTTGTTTGTAGTAGGGGCTACTGCTGCGCTGGCCTGTACAGAGGGCTTGGTTCCGGTATTCGTCTTCTTTTTCGGAGCCTTCTTCGGATTTGTATCTCCCATGATTGTATCACCTCCTTTTCTATAAGAGCATGTCCATATTTTACTATATTTTATATTAATTTCTAATTTTTGTCAATCTGTTTAGACCATGGACCTCTCCCCAAGTGATGCAATAAAAAATGCAGCCCCTTGTTAGGATCGCTGCATTCTATCAGAATATTGTATTTGATTCAGTCCATGAAAGCCTTGGAAGCGCTGAAAGCAGTTCCTGATTTCTTTCTTAAGGTAGGGGGTTACCTGAATTCCTTCTTCAAACCATACCTTTCTCACCTGTAGAACCTTGTTCTTTCTGTCGCAGACCAGCTCCGCTCTACCTATGATTTGGTCATTCGACAGGAGAGGAAGCACATAATATCCGTATTTTCTCTCATTTGCCGGGGTATAGATCTCCCATTTGTAATCAAAGCCAAAGAGGGCCTGTATCAGCTTTCGGTCCCACAGCATATTATCCAGGGCAGCCATCAGCTCCGTCCTAGGCGGATAAGCAGCTCCCTCTTTGGATGCCTGTAAAACCTCCTTAAGTATCAGCAGATCCTCGGTCAGGCAGTAGAGCGGTTCCTTGAGCTCCTCCACGATAACCTCTGTAATCTTATCTTCTGCTAATAGGGAGGCAAAAACGGCCTTCCGCTCTTCTGCTTTCAAGTTCCCGATGGAGAGCCAGGCATCTGAGGGCCTGTTCCACAGAAGGCCTACTGCAGAGATCCTCCTGAGTACCCTCCATTTTTGATGGTCAAAGTCCTCCGGGAAGGGATCAGGAGCAGTCAGTATCTCCCTCGGTATATATTCCTCTGCCAGGGCATAGTATTTATTTGTTCCCTTCTTATGATGAATGATCAGCTCCCCTCTAAAATACAGAGTTTCCAGGGCTGCCCTGGATAGGTTGGTGCTACTCCAATACCAATCCACCTTCTCCTTCATCTGAAGCTCCTTGGAGCTTACCGGTCCGTTCTCTGCAATAAATTGCTTGATGTCCGCTGCTACCCGGTCCACCATCTCACGGCTTCTGCTATCCTTTCGAAAGTACTCTCGTTTCCGTTCAAAATACTTCCAATCAGTGACCGGAAGAATGGCCAAATTCTTATCAAAATAATCCACCAGCAGACGGTCCACATATAGGAGCTCATAAAGCATCTCCTTTGTAAACCCCTGTATCCTGGATTGCAGAACCAGTTCTGCATTCTTGCCACAGACATCAATCGGATCAAACTGGATGCAGCCTGCCTGACGGATATATTCCAGGATACCTTCTTTGCCGCGGAAACGGTATTCTCCCAGTAGTCCCTGTTTCCTCAGCATAAAGCTCCGCGCCTGTTCCTTCGTTATAGTATAACCTTCCATCCCTTCCTCCCTGGTCATCTATTTCTTATGGTTTCGTCCATAGAACGCATCAGCAGATTATGCTGCGGCAGAAAATGCTCCCTGCATCAGGAGTAGAGCAAACCACCGCTCCAACAGCTGGACGTCTTAGATTATCTCCCGCTCTATCTCCTGAATCGATCCATCCGTATTACTCTCAATAAAATGAATGACATGCTCACAGATGCTGTCCGCATGAGCTGTATCCGAGGTAATACAGGTAAAACCGAGAACGATGGTCTGATGGACTACCAATAGCAATAATGCTTCAGAGTGCCAAAGAGAGCCTCTTTTACCCTCAGATCACATTCCTCTTCCTATATCCTCCCGGATCCTAGTCGTCTTTTTATCCTTCTTATTATCAGCCGGACCAGCAAAATGAGCACAGCCGTAAGCAGTAATACGATACCATATACTATAAGAGCAATCAGATTGGGTTGGGATAGCCTTGCCAGGATATTCTTATTATCATCGACCACCTTACGGCCTTGGTATTCATTATAATATTGGGGTACCGTAGGAACCCCATTCACGGGTTCAAAGGACTTCATATAGGACACCAGGGCCGCCCATTCCTTCAGCTCTGTTTTGCTGTTTCCTTCGGTGCTGTAAATAATCTGGGCTTCAAAATCCGTTACCGGATCTCCGTCCTTGGTCTTTGGCTCCAGCTTCAGCAGTCCGAAGGATTTCTCCCCTACAACAGATAGCATCTGCGCGGAGTATAACCCGGCTACGACACGGTATAGTCTGTCCTCTTCAATGTTCTCAAGATTGTCCTCTGAGATCGGGTCCGTCAGCTTCCTCGGACGTACCAGGGAGCAGTCGGTCACCTTATTAAAAATCAAGCGGTTCGGGTTAAAGCTATATTTTAAGCCATGAACAAACAGCTGGGCCTCGCTCATAATCGGAGTGACTGAGGCATCCACCTCCGCAATTGTCTTTAGCTCCTTCCCGGTCAGGTACACACAGATCAAGGGATATCCGGGCATCTTATCCGCTCCAATTCCCAATGAGCTGACACTGAAGGCATCTGCCGTAGTAATCTCTCCCTGAAAGAAGGAGCCCCGGATGGTACCTGACGGAACGATCGTTACATCCACAGGGACATAATTCTCCCCCTCCGCCTGCTTCACTGCATAGAGATAAGCATCACTGATCAGATTTCCCAGTGCAGACTCTGCATGGTTATCCTCTGTCTCATCCTGCGTCGGGAAATTGAAGGGTGAAACAGCGATGACTTCATCATATTGTAGATTGAACTTATCAAAATATTCTGTTTGCACAACCTGCTTATACTCTGAGATCAGGGCCTCTACCTCCTCATTCTCAGTCAGGCTGCTTTCAATCGGAATTAGCTCATACCTTACCGGCTCCCAGGAGGAATCGTCTCGCTGTGACACCTTTATGACACCCAGATTCTTCCCATATTCTTCTCCGGAGCCGATCACCGTATTACCGATGACAATCGGCTCAGACAGCTTCGTATGGCTGTGACCACTGATGATAACATCAATCTCGGGAACTTCCTTAGCCAGCTTCTCATCCTCAGAGCTTTTCTGATTCTCAGAGGTTCCGGTATGAGAAAGACAGATGATCAGGTCCACCTGCTCCTGCTCGGTCAGAGTCTTTACGATTCGCTTCGCATGCTTTATTTTATCCTCAAATACTACCTCTGACATCGGTGCATAGTCCGCTGCTTCCTTTCCCATGATGCCAAAGATTCCGATTTTGACACCCCTTCTTGTAAGCACGGTATATTCCTTCACCCCATAGCCTTCCATCGCCTGCTTCAGTGCTGTTAGAGAAGCAGTCATATTCCCCTCTATATCCGTGGGGAAGCTGGTATTTCCCTGAACCATCTGAGGCAGGGGATCACCGCTTTCCACTGCGGATTTTAAGCTCGCTGCCAATCCCTCAGCCCGGTAGTCAAATTCATGGTTACCCAAGGTTACCACATCATAGCCCATTCTACCCATCAGGCGTAGCTCCGGTGAGGTACTTTCAAAGATGGTCTGAAAGGGTGTTCCCATGGAATAATCCCCGCCATCTAAGAGCAGAGCCTCATTGTCAATTGCCTTCTCTGCAAGAATCGCACTCTGTAGGCGGGCATAACCGCCAAGCAGCTGAACATTTCCCCCCTTCTCCTCTTTAAAGGGTAGAAAATTACCATGCAGATCATGGGTAAATAGTATCGTGACGGAGTCAGACTCCTTGGCCGCCGATATCGGCCTTATGTAGATCAGCTGCAGTATCATGCTGAATACCAATGTGAATAATATCGTTGCTCGAACTTGTTTTTTCATGGTATCCCTTTCTCCTTTGTGATCACCGGGGCAGTATCACATAAGCTCCCTCTCCGGGGTGGCTATGCCAATACTGCTCCGGTTCATGATTAAGTTACCCTTTCCCTCCATCATTTTACTGTGTCCTAGATCTACTCCACCATATTGCTCCATTCAACCTCAAGAGGTGTAATACTGACCTCATTACTGTCCGACTTGAATTCCTTGGTCCAGAAGGGCTGCTCGGGGAGCTCCTCGGAGGGCTGTGTATATTCCGGATAGTCCCCGTATTCCTCATGATTAATGACGATACCCTGCAGCGCCCACCATTCTTCATCTGTCAACCGGGTATCACTAATGAACTCATAATGGGAATAGACGGTACCTCTGGACAGATACAGCTTCCCATCCACCGGGATTATGACATAGATATGGTCAAAATAACCGGTACCTAAGGACAAATAGGTGCCCCGATTGCTTGCTATATCGGTGACTAGCATATCGGTGATATCCCAGTCCGAATAATCTCCTCCTGTCATCCCTTCTAGGAATAGCATAGAAATCCACTCCAGTCTTCCTCCGTAAGAGAGAAGCTCCCGATACTCTTCCTCTGTCAGCATCTCATTATTCAGCTCTTTCACTGAGCATACAACCAGAAGCTCCAGCAGATCTTTATATTCCCTGGCTCCCTCCGCCAGCTTATCATTCATCATTCCCTGCTCTTCCAGTACCTTGATCGTATGATCTGTCAGATAGAGCAGCTTACCGTAAAGCTCTACATTGGGCTCGACATAGTGATATTTCGCATATTCGATATCACCGCCGGCCTCGGCTACGGACTGCTTTCCGTACAATACTGTATCATGCTTTAGCTCTGTATAGCTCCCCAGAGCAGTATTCAGGGACTTATACTTCCAGGCCTTGGTCGTCATAAAGTATGGCATGCCGGAATCATAGCCATATTCGGTTAAAGCCTCCTGTATCGACCAGATCCATCCGTTATACAGGTTATCATTCCAGGTGTCCAGTCCGTACGCGGATACCTCCTGCTTCATCTTTTGATAGCGCTTCGTATATTCCGCCCATTGCTCCTGTGGTTTATAATGCTTCGTTAACAGCTTCTCCGCCGTATCACTGCCCAGGATTCCCATGACATCCAATGAGGAGGGATAAGGCCTTAGGATTGATTCTGTCAGGTTCTGCATCACATAGCTGTCCAAGATGTATCTCTGCCCCATATACCGGAACTGCTTCCCGGTCGGAGTGTCAATAAATTCCAGTTTGGCCTGAATCTTTGGCTCCGGAAGGTCCTCCACCGCCTGCTTCAGCCTATCATAGTATTTCTGATCCATAAATAGATTCGGATCCTCGTTGTCACCAAAAACTGCTTTTCTTAACTGATTCATCGTAAAGGTATCGATGTCGTCCGATACCCCGACATATTGGGCTGTCGGCTGATATATTCTGGTCCATAGCTCTGCCGGGCAGCTACCCTCCTGATCCATAAAGGTAGCATAGGACATCAGCAGTGACTGAATCGTGTTCTCATACTGGAATTCCCCCTCCTTCATCAAGGGCAGGGGAACTGTTCCGAACCACATCATAGTTCTAAAGAACCGTCCCAGCTCTTCACTCTTCGTATAATGTCCTCTCACCTTAAACTGGGAATAGTCAAAGTCAAAGTTCAGATAGGGAGATTTGATATATCCAGCGGCTTCCATAATCAAAGCATATTCGCTGTCAGCCAGCTCAAAGAGCCGCTCGGGTACAGCTGAGGCCGAAATCGCCAGATTGGAAGGATATACTGCTCTGCTGTCAGCCTGCTCCGTGATTAGCATCCTGGCAATTAGATAATATACGATATTATTCTCCTGTAGGGTCTTTAGCTGCTGATCCTCCAGTGCCTCCCACAGCAACAGGGAGTTCTGAAGCATCTGCAGGGCTAGCTGATCCAGATCCTGATACAGATAAGCCGCTTCAATATTTGTCAGGGATTTATTATAGAACTGGTGATACATATGCAGCACAGAATCCGATGTAATGAAATTCGGTACTCCTTGGTATACATTCGTATCATAAACATAATGTACTCTGGTAGTCGTGGAGGGAAGTACTACAAACCCGTTCTCAGCCAGTGACTTGATCTGCTCCTTGGTAAAACCGGAGAATTGATCGATATTTTCAATGTTGGACAGGTCCTTGGCAATGGTATAGGGTGCTACCCTGGCCTTATACTTGGGTATCGTAAACTCAGGCTTCGGGGCTGCTGCCGTAGAGACCTTCGTCCACTGAGCATTTAACCTCAGGGCCTTTGCTCCCAGCTGAGTCCCCTGCTGCCCGTTCGTATCTTGATCTTTCTGCTCCCTACGATCCTCTACAGCCTTGTCCTCATTATCCCTCCCTTTGTTTCCTCGGCTCTGGCATCCTGTCAGAATCAGGCACAAGCACAGTAACAAAGCAATGATTCGTTTCATGTGAACTCCTTTCTTATCACAGCATATTAAGTTATAGCAATATCTCAGACATTTGTACATACAGATACATGTTCCGGAGCGGAAGTTAAGCGATAATGTAGGAGCTATGCATATGGAATCTGCATCTTGTGTGTTTATGAATATTAAATAGCTTTGCCATTACAGCTAAATCAATGAAAGTATTCCCTAAGTCTCTATCAGCTTACCGTCCTTCATGGTCAAATTGATCTGTTGTCCATCCGTAAGAGTAATCTGTAGCTTATTTTCGCCCGTTACGGTCAGCTCCTTCACCTTTGTGTACTCTCCGCTCTCTGCCAGCAGGAAGAATCCGAAATCAAACCAGTAATATACCTTGATCCGCTCCATTCCCTTCTCTGTCTGCTCTAGAAAGATTAATTCCTCTCCTGAAGCTTCTACCAGCTCCGCTACATGAAAGTCACGCCAGGTTCCTGCTATTTGTGATCCGGTCCATTTTTTCACCAGTACATTATCCCGAAAGTTAAAAATAAACATTCGGTTTTTTACCACTTTATCATATGGAGTCGTCTTCTTGACTGCGACCAAAACTTCCTTCTCCATATCTCCATCGATATCCGCTAGCTCTATCTTCCAGGGCATTAGCTCCTGAAAATCATTCTCGTAGGAGCGGCTGATGGCTCCATCCTCATCCTTCAGCACCAGCAGTGTATCTCCGAACTTAGAATTTCCCTCCGAATGTACCAGCGCATAAATTAGGGAAGCCTCCTGAGTCCAATCAAGCATCACCTCCCCGGGAAGGAGCGCAGCTTTTATATTTTCCGGGATAACCGCTTGCTCCTTACTGACTTCCTCCTCCATTTGCGGTGCCTTCTCTGTGCATGGCTCCTGCAGATCCATTAAACCGCTTTCTCCGGGGGACTCTTGATGATTTCTCCCCCCGCTATCTCCAGGGGCCTCCTGATAATGCTCATTATCCCATTCCCGCCCGGCTTGCTTACCGATTCTGCTGGAGCAGCCAGCCATGCTTAGGACATTGATGATCAGTAATCCGCATATGAAACATTTTCTAACTTGCTTCCTCTTGACAATACTTACCAACATTAAGCACCCTCTTAGCTCATGCTCTATTCATCCTATGGCCATCCCAAGCAATCTACATTCATTTGCTTTCCTATAGCTTAACCCTATTCCGCTTAGAACAACCGCAATACTACAATAAAATTCAACAACAAGCCTTCCTACCGCATACATCCCCTAATCAGTATTCAATTTTCTCCAGAAATAGTCCCTGAGCCTCTGCCAGAACATGGATGCCTCCTCTGTCCCCTGTTCTTAGAAGCTCAGAAACCGCATCCCCAGGAAGCTTACCAAGACCGATTTCTATCAGGACCCCCACCATCTTCCGAACCATGTTGTATAGGAAGCCATCTCCGCAGATCCTGATCTGTAGCATCCCCTCATCAGGGGTTATCTCTATGGAATAAATCGTTCTTACCATGGACTTCTTCTTGGACTTGGCGTTGGAGAAGGCAGTAAAATCATGAGTACCGATAAAATATTTTGCCGCTTCTATCATTGCCGATAGCTCCAGCGGCTCAGCCACCTGCATACTGTATTTCCTCTGGAAGGGATTTGGGTAAGCTCTGTTCCAAATCTGATACCGATAGGTTTTTTGCTTCGCCAGATATCTGGCATGGAAGCTTTCAGAAACAGCTTCAGCATCAACGACGCTAATATCCTGGGGTAGATAATGATTTAAATATTCCATTAGTTCCCGGGGCTGAACCTGTTTCTTCAGCTTAACATTTGCGATCTGACCGATGGCATGGACACCGGCATCGGTCCTGCTGCAGCCGATTACCTCCATCTCCTCCCCGCTATACTCCGCTAATACCCTAGAAAGCTTCTCCTGAATCGTATTCTCATGATCACCTAACCTCTGCCAGCCCTTATACCGTCCTCCATCGTACTGGAGAGTCAGTTTATAATTATACATAACCGTCTCCTATAGAAAGCTTTGATAATCTACCCAATTCTCCTGGAGAAGCGCTGGGGTATCCAACCCATAGGGACAGTGATTTTTACAGTTATCACAATGGATACAGTCCTCGATCCGTTTCATCTTCTCCTGCCACTCTGAATTTAAGTACACCGAAACCGGTGCCCTTCTAATCATCAGGGACATCCTGGCAGAGGTAGGGATATCAATCTCAGCAGGACAGGGCAGACAATAGCCACAGCCTCTGCAAAAGTCCTTGCCAAGCTCCCTTCTGTCGCGTTCAATGATGGCTGCCAGCTCCTCATCCATTGTCGGTGGACAATCGATAAAGGAGATAAATTCATCCAACTCCTTCTCCTTCTGGATTCCCCAGATTGGAAGTACATTGGGATATTGGTCGAGATACCCATAGGCTGCCGCAGCATTGGCAATCAGTCCGCCGGAAAGTGCCTTCATCGCAATGAACCCAATCCCCTGCTCCTCACAAAGGTGAACCAGCTTGGTCTCCTGCTCTGTGGCCAGGTAACTAAACGGGAACTGGATGGTCTCATACAGTCCTGACTCAGCCGCTTCCATCGCAACCTTGAGCCTGTGATTCGTAATTCCGATATGACGGATTAATCCCTGCGCCTTTGCCTCCAGCATCGCCTCATATAACCCTGTCCCATCCCCCGGCTTGGGGCAGAATGCAGGATTATGGAACTGATAGATATCTACATAATCCGTTTTCATTTGACGTAAGGATTCCTTCAATTGCTTCCAGAAATCCTCTGTTCTGGTAGCCATGGTCTTCGTAGCCAAATAAATATGTTCACGTACCTCCGACAGCGCATAACCGATCTTCTCCTCACTGTCAGTATAAAATCTGGCTGTATCAAAGAAGGTGATACCCTTCTCATACGCCTTCCGCAGCAGATGTGCCGCTTCCTCCCTGCTGATTCTCTGGATTGGCAAAGCTCCGAAGCCATTCTTATTTACTTTGATCTTAGTGGTGCCTAATATAACCTGTTTCATTCTTCTCTTCCTTCCGCACATCCGTTGATGTCTAATCTAATCTCTATGAGTATTCTATCACTTTATCTTACAGATAATCAACCACGAAAGCTTATGCTATGGTATAATAAAGATCAATATGACAAAAAATATGCAGAATTCGTTTCCGAAAGGAGCTCACATGAATTACATTGTTTTTGATTTGGAGTTTAATCAGGATCTTCCCCCCTTACAGGAGCCTGCCATTGCATCGGAAAATACCATATCCTCACAGAATACTCCTTCAAATAAGGAGCAACAACCCGCTCCACCCATGGGTCCCTCCTCTAGGGGGGACGGCTGTGCCAATACACCGGTAAAGCGCATGCCCTTTGAAATTCTTCAAATTGGAGCTCTTAAGCTGGATCAGGAATTCCGTACCCTGGACACCTTTACCAGGCTGGTAAAGCCTACCCTCTATCCTCTTGTAAGTCCCTTTATCACGGAGCTCACCGGTATCACTACGGATCAGCTGATGGGAGAAGTGACTTTTCCTGAGGTTTATCAAGCCTTTGTCCGCTTTGTCGGGACAGGGGACTCCGCCTTCTGTGTATGGGGCAAATCAGATGTGAAGGAGCTATACCGCAATGTCCTATATCATGATCTGGAGCAACAGCTGCTGCCGAAGCATTATCTGAACATTCAGCCCTATGCCTCTGAGTACCTCGGCTTCCCCGTAAAAAAGCTGCTCCGATTACAGTATACCGTAGAGGCTTTGGGAATACCCTTAAGCTATGGCTTCCATGATGCTTTAGGGGATGCCTATTATACTGCTGAAATACTAAAGAAGGTTTATCAGTCCTCAATGAAGCTCAAGGCCTACGACCCTCAGCGGGAGCTTTCAAGACCCCGTAAACCGAAGCAGTTCATTGATTATGAGAAGCTCTTAAAGCAATTTGAAAAAATGTATGACAGGGAGCTGACGGAGGAAGAAAAGAATATGATTAAGCTTGCTTACCATATGGGTAAAACCCGCCAATTCATCAGGGAGTAAGAGTCCTCCCATCCTCTTTTTCCACCTCTGCTGAAGCTTCTCCAATAAAGCCTGACTGCTTTAATATCTCTACCATATGTCCAATATTACCTTCCCCGGCAAAGCGGTCCATCGCAAAGAAGTCATGATTCAAACCAAGCCAGTACAGAGGGTGCTTCTCATTCCTTAGGGTAATCTCCTGAGTCACTACTCCGACATAGACCTCCATATGGATTTGCTGGATATGCCAGATATAATCCATAAAGGGCAGGAGCTTGACTTCCTGAGCAGTAATACCGGTCTCCTCCAGAAGCTCCCGGTAGGCTGCCTCAGGGGAACTCTCCCCTTCCTCAATCTTACCACCGACAAAATTATATAGTCCCTGATAAGGATCGTTCATCCTTTTACAAAAAAGGATTTTATCCCTATCCTTATTCAAGATAATGATACAGTTATAGTGCTTCATCCGTTCTCCCTCAATGGCCATCCTATCAATTCCTTCATGGTAGCTAACATTACCGATTCTTCAGACCAATATACTTAAGCTATAATTCCTCTGTAATTCCCTGTTTTTCTTCTTCTGCCGCGATACTTCTACCATTTTACCCTTGAATTATTAGTTATCCTTCGACATCCCCCCTATTGTAATCGTCTTCTTAGCGCATCCGGTAAGTGTTCCCCCCTGCTACCATTGATAGATCAGACAACATCTTTGTTCGGTAGCATTGCTATCTTCCTAAGGATAGACGATTTTTTTACTACAGAAGTTCCCCTTTTCTCCCGATATTCCCCATGTGGATTATCCCTATTATGGTATCATATTCCATAATGAACCAATTTACAATCTATTCTTTGGAATCCATTCTTTGAACCACTGCCCATGTTAACTGTTGAAGTTGAAATTCAATTGTTACTAGCCTTTATCCATAAAAAAATCCTCTTCCCAAGCGCTTCGTCCTGAAAAGAGGATTATGGATATTAGGGTAATTTATTTAACCAATTCGATGACACCCCAGCCCTTTGCTGACTGATAAGAATTGTCTGTTAAATCATTAAATTTAGCAATGCTCTGTCGCATACCTGCAGCATTGCTGTCATTCACCTGTGCTTCAAAGCCCATTTTTAACCCCTCTGAGGCTGCTTTCAATAAGGGAATGGCCATCTCCACCAAATAGCCTTCGTTGGTCTTCTTAGCCACAGCATGAAAGCCCGGTATCTGAGGAACTGCTCCAAAGGAGGTTACCCCTTCACAGTTCACACGGTATTGTCCGTCATTATCATCCAGATAATCGGATTTGCTGTTGTCCTGATCGAGGAATATCTCCACAGAGTCCTGCTCATGCATCTGGGGTGACCGTGTATTGATTACGGGATCCTTAACCTCAAATAAGGTATAGACATAGCTTTCATCCCACAGGACTCGGACAAAACCGGTAGCTCCTTCCCATGCCATAATCTGCTTATCCACAGCAATCGGAGTGCAGCTGTTCCAAAGCTCATCCACCTCAGCATCAATGACAGGGGTTCCGTATTTTGCCTGGGCAGAATTCGCCTCCTTCACATCCTCCACCTTATATTCTGCAAGGTAGCGTTCCGGATTGTATATCGCATAAACCGCTTCCTTCGGAGAATAATCCCCATGAAAAAGCAGAGGGAAGCGTTCCTTTCTCCAGCTTTTATTGTCTATATAGCCCCAGAAGGTAACTCTTTCAATCGTATCCTTATAGGCCTTGAATACCTGGAATAGCTCCGCATAGGTAACCGCTTGTCTGATTTCCTGTTCCTTCGTCAGTCCTGAGGGAGATGCTCCGTCAACGACAACATCCAACTCTGTGATACTTACCTCAACTCCCAGCTCAGAGAATTTCTTAAGGCTATATTCCACCGAACCCGGTGTCGTATTGATGCTGTAGTGTCCCTGCATACCGATACCGTCAACCGGGATGCCCTGTTCCCTTAAATCCTTAACCATGGCATATACGATATCTGCCTTATTCCGGTTGTTTAGGTTGTAGTCGTTATAATACAGCTTCAGGTCTGGGTCAGCCTTACGGGCAAATTGAAATGCCATTGCAATATAATCCGGTCCGATTGAGGTAAGCCATTGGGTCTGGCGGAGGCATTTGGTCCAGTCCCCGTTTGCTGGCAGGGATACTCCATCATTGATTGCTTCATTGACCACATCCCAGGAAGTAAACTTCCCCTTATATTGGCTTACGATATTTGTGATATGGCTCTCCAGCTGTTTGATTGCTTCTTCCCTGGACACATTTCTACCCAGCCAGTTTCCGCTCTGCTGATGCCAAACCAATGTATGTCCAATCAGCTTCAGGCCGTTATCTTCTGCGAACTTTACCATAACATCTGATTTCCCGTAATCGAATTTACCCTCTGTAGGCTGCATATATTCGGGCTTCATAAGATTTTCCGGTGTAATCGCATTAAAATGCTTCAGGGTCAGTTCCTTATCCTTACCACTTCTATTGGCATCCGTATAGATGGTCCCAATCAGGAAGTCCTCCTGATACGCTTCATATAAGGAGAAATTTTCAGGCAAATCATAGAGAGACGTTGGTGGATCCTCTACGACAGGTGGATCCTCTACCTTCTCCGTACCTTCTGATCCTTCCTCCTTTTCCTCCGGTGTTACAGTTGGGGAAATCTCAGCTTCTGTTCCCTCAGCGCCCTGCTTCTGCTCATTCGGGGATTTTCCGCTACTGCAGGCTGTAAATAAGGTAGAAAGCAGAAAAACCAGAACTCCCAGAAGAGCCACATACCGTTTCATTTTTTGTTGCTTCTTCATGACTTTTTCCTTTCTATTATCATAGTGATAAGTAATTACGAAACCTCAAATCTATCTTTTCTGCCGAACAATCCGTAGCCGAAGATTAGCGATGCTCTACAATTCTTTCCTTTTCCAGTCCCTGCTTGTATTTGTAATAATTACATCATAATATAGGTGAGGCCTAATAGTAAAGCCCCTTTGTTTTTACTGTATCATAAATCTCAGTTGATTTTTTCAATACCGAATATGCTTCCTCATAATTGCCAATATCTGAATATACCTCGCCGGCAGCCTTATAGGCATCGGATAAACAAGCGGATACCCCTATCAGCTCCAGCCTTTCTATTCCCTCATGCAATGCCGTCAATGCCTCCTGCACTCGGCCCACCTTAAGGTAGCATAGTCCCTCTGTCGTCTTGGAGCTCCATATATAGATATAATCGTGCTTGGAGGGAACATAATCAGGATATTTGATCTGTCCGGTATGCTCCAGAGCCTTCTCATACTCCTCAAGCAGATAATAGGATTTAGCGTATTCCGCATGAAATAGCGGAAGTACAAAGGGATTTGCTGCCGAAATGGTCTTATTCAGATGTGCCATGGCCTCCCTTGGATTGCCGGTATCATTATGATACTTCGCCCTCACCAAGTCAATACTGGGTAAAACAAGATTGTTATCTACCGCTTCAGCAAACCTGCTTGCCTTCTCAAGATAATAATCAAAGTGGTCATATCTGCCACGGAGGGTATTTAGAACAGCCATATTTTTTAATAGCTCATCCGTCCGGTAGTAGATCCTCGTCTGTTTGGATATCTCAAGAGCCTCTTCCGTCGCCTTTATGCTTTCTTCTATTCTGTCAAGGCTTGCCATATATATAGATCGGTTAAAAAGGAGCTCAATCTCAAAGGCATAATCCCGGTTCATTGCTTTCTCGTATATCCGCTTTCCCTGATCCAGTATTTCCAAGCAGGTTTCATATTGAAATAAGTTCCAGGACCTGCCGCTTAACAACAGATATGTCTTAGCCGCATCAATATAGAGATATTTGCCTTCATAGATACTGGCCGCTTCCTCAATGAGAGCGGTTGCTTCCTCAATTCGGTTCAGGTCAATCAGCACCTCTCCGTATCTGGCCAGATAGTCGGCATATAGCTTACTATCATGATCAAAATTGTATTTTTCACCGATTTGCTTCAAACGATCGGCTGCGTCTCTAAACCCACCGTTCCTGTATAGAGTATCTGCCTCCTTCAGCTCCTTCTGTATATCATCCATAGGAAGGTTCTTACTGTAGTCCCCCCCATCGAGAAAAAAGGATGCCGGCTTTCCCAGACGGGATGCCAAATATTGCAGGTTTTTCATGGAAGGCATAGCCATATTGTTTTCAATCTGACTTAACATACTCTTCGTCATTTCGTTTCCTGCCAGAGCTGCTTGTGTCATTTTTTGCTCTTTTCTCAAGGCCTTGATTTTTTCACCCAAGCTAGCTGTCATTTCATCCCCTCCAACTTCTTCTCTCCATCTTATCTGTCCGATCCTTTATCATTCGAACTAAAATCAAAATACTTTCTTTTATTCTATTATAGTAAAATATACCTTTACAATCAAGGGGGTATAAAGGAATTCTTTTCCGATATGTTTAATTTAATTAAACTTTATATTGACACTATGAGGTAGTGTGACTATAATTATCCTATAATGTTAAATTTAATTAAACTTTTGGAGGAAATATGATGGAACGATATCTGAAAGAAGAGGAGCCTATCCGTAACAATCGGGCTGCCGAGAAAAAAGAAAGACAAAATCTGTACCTGTTTGCTGCCGGTAAGCTGGTTTCTCAATTGGGGACCTATAGCTATTCCTTTGCCGTCTCCTTATATATTTTAAAGCTTACCGGTTCAGGCGCTACCTTTGCCTTCAGTATCATGCTTGGGGTACTACCAAGAGTGCTGTTCGGACCCATAGCGGGATCCTTAGCGGATCGAATAGACCGTAAAAAGATGATTGTCCTTATGGATTTCTTAAGTGGAGGGGTCCTGCTTATACTCACGCTTCTCAGTATGCTTTACGGTCTGAGACTGCCCTTTCTCTATACCACAACCTTTTTGCTGGCAGTCATCAGTACCTTTTTTAATACCAGCTTTGCAGCCGCTATACCTAGTCTGGTATCGGATCGGAACCTGGTTAAGATCAATTCCTACAGCAGGGCTATCGATTCCGGAAGTCAGATCCTTGGACCTGTATTGGCAGGGTTCTTCTTCGGATTTGTCTCTATGGAGCTGTTTCTTCTGATGAATGGAATATCGTTTGTGCTTTCCGCAATTTCAGAGCTATTCATCGATTTTAACCTTAACAGGGCGGAACCGGTGGAGGTCGGCTCCGGTCAATTTGCTATTAAGACCTTCTGGACAGATCTGGGCGAAGTCTTATCCTTCCTCAGGCAAAGCCCTATACTCTCCATCATTATGCCCTTTTCCATCATGATCAACTTTCTGATTTCCGCCAGCTTAACCGTTGTTCTACCCTTCCTTCTTAATAATACCCTGGGATTTAGCTCCCAACAATATGGTGCAGTAGAGGGAGCCTTCTCGGTGGGAATGCTGATTGCAGCCCTGATTGTCGGAAAGGTTCCGGAGAAGCCGAAGAAGCGAACCGGGATGCTCTTTGGAATCATTGGGATGGGGGTGTCACTGATTAGTATGGGTATCCCAGGCTTGGAAATACTTTCCGATCTCCCAAATCAGCTCTTGTTTCCGTCCTATATTCTTTTGGCCCTCTTATTTGCATTACTTATGCTATTGGTGGATCTTCCGATGGCTATTGTCACACAGCGGCTTATTCCTGACCAGATCAGGGGCAGAGTTATGGGTATATGGAGCTCCATCTCTGGCAGTCTCTCTCCGATTGGAATTATACTGGCAGGGATCACATTGGATCTCATACCTTCTTATATCATTTTCTTTGCTTCGGGCCTTTACTTCATCACTTCCGCTATTATCCTAAATCGTAGCAAGGCCCTGCGGGATCTTTAACTGTATCCCTTTTATCCTGAGAGCACTGAGCCAATGGAAGCTAACAGCTGAAATCCCATTATGATTACAAAAAACTCTGTTATCTGAATAACCTTGTTCCGTCTTTGTATAATATAGTTATAATCGCAAAAAGGTGGGATGATGACTTGAATACAGAGAAAAGACTGAGCAAAGCGTACCATAATGCCATGAAATTATTGTTTGATGATAATTCCAGCTTCATCATCTTCAGTGATATCCACCGAGGAGATGACAGTGTGTCCGATGAGTTCACCCGGAACCAATCTATCCTGCTCCATGCCTTGGATTATTACTACAATCAAGGCTATGTCTATGTTGAAGCAGGCGATGGGGACGAGCTCTGGGAGCATAAGAACTTTAAGCACATACGCCTGGCGCATAGTGATATCTTTAAGGTCCTTAAGAAATTTTTTGATGCAGGTCGTCTCATCATGCTTTACGGGAATCATAATATCTATCTGAGGGATATGAACTATGTAAAGAACAATCTGTATCAGTTTTATGACGAATATAACCAGACTAAGGTGGATCTTTTAAAGGGCATTACTCCGATTGAATCCCTCCTACTAAAAAACAAGTCAACCAATCAGGAAATCTTCATCATCCATGGGCATCAGGGTGATTTTATCAATGATCAGTTCTGGCCCGTCTCCATGGTGCTCCTTCGATATTTCTGGAGATTCATGCATGTGGTTGGCTTTGAAAATCCCTCCAGTCCTGCGAAAAACCTCTACAGACGCCATAAGGTTGAGAAGAATTGTAAACGCTGGATTAAGAAAAACAAGATGATGCTGATTTGTGGACATACCCATAGGGCAAAGTTTCCTAAAGCAAACGAGCTGCCTTACTTTAATACCGGCTGCTGTATCAATACAAGAGGTATTCCCGGAATAGAAATAACGAAAAGCCAAATACAATTGGTGGATTGGCGCATCGCTGCTGACGACGACGGCGTCCTGCGTATTAAGAGAACGGTTGTCAGAGGCCCTGAGCCCATTGATAAGTACGATTGCAGAAACAGCTCTATTTATCATGATGCCAATGGACATTGTTCAGATTCAGAGGATGAATAGTAATTAATTTTCGCCGGATGGGAATGATAAGGAGCGTGGAGGTGATTTTTATGAAGGTAAGAGAAATTATGACCAAGGATATCGCATCCTTACATTCTGATGATACAGTCGAAAGAGCCGCACAGCTAATGAGGCAGTATGATTGCGGATGCATTCCCGTTTGTACAAAGGATAAGGTAATCGGAGTTGTAACCGACAGAGATATTGCGATCAGGAGCACTGCCTCCGGACAGGACAGCCGGCAAAGTGTCGGTGACATTATGTCGAAGGACCTGGTGGTCGGAAGCCCTGATATGGATGTTCAGGATGCAGCACGTCTGATGAGTGAACGTCAAATTCGTAGACTTCCCATTGTGGAAAATAACAGTTTGGTAGGCATCGTCGCCCTTGGTGATATTTCACTGGAGCCTAGCTATCAGAAGAACGCAGGGAGAGCCCTGACGAATATTTCCGAAACCGGGAGCGGGATAAAGTAAGTATTCGGATACGCATAAAGAACTCATATCAAAGCAGAACAGAAGGAAGAAGGATTATGAAGCCTGCTCCGTAGCAGACTCATAATCCTTCTTCCTTTGATGACCTTTGATAGCCTGTCCTTATAATAAATCAGAAAGCTCCTTCAGCGTTCTGATCTCATAATTCACCTGCACTTTCATGTCATTCACAAGAGCACCCGGATTATACCAGCAGGTATCAATCCCGGCATTATTTCCACCCAAAATATCGGAGGATAAAGAATCACCGATGATCAGTGTCCGGGATAAATCAAGCGGATCAATCCTTTGAAAGCAGTAATCAAAGAACTCCCTCTGTGGCTTCTGGTACCCGGTTTCCTGTGATACAAAAATTCTCTTCATATAATGTTCTACTCCGGATTCCCGAAGTCTGCGATATTGTGTAGCAGTAACTCCATTGGTGACAATATATAAATCATATTTTCCAAACAGATATTCCAACAGCTCCGGAGCACCCTCTATAAAAAAGTGCTGCATTCCTAAATACTTCTGGTAATCGTCCTCAAATAAGATACCGTCATCCTCTATTCCGAGCTGGCGGAACAATTCTGAAAACCTAGTATAAATTACGGTATCCCGGTCGATCTCTCCCAATTCATATCGCAGCCATAGGCCTTTATTGATCGTTTCATACCGCTCCTTGATACTGTCATCCAGTGGATAGCCATATTTCTGAAAGACCAGCTTGAGCGCCTCGCTCTCACAGGCATCAAAATCAAAAAGTGTTCCATCCGCATCCAGCAAAAGTGTCTGATACTTTCTCATCTCTTGTCCTCCCAACCAATATAGGTGCTGTTCCATTCAAACCATAGTTTAATAGAATTCCTATGGTTCGGTAGTAACAGGTGTCAATATTCGATTTTCTGTAGGAATAATCCCTGGGCACTGGCAGGAAGACTAGCAACCACATCCTGCTCCGGGTCAAGAATCGCCGTAATATCCTTAGGTGCTCTTTGCCCCAATCCAATGTCCAACAGAGTGGCTGCCAGCATCCTTGCCATATTATGAAGGAAGTCGTTGGCTGTCATCGTGATATGGAGCTCCTGTCCCTTCTCCTCAATCGTAATGGTATAGATCTCCTTCACAGTGGACTTACTCTTCTTTACAGTTGAGAAATCCTTACAATCATATTTCCCAATCAACAGTCTGGCAGCCTCCCGCATTTTCTCAATATCCGGCTTGCGGAAGCTATAGTACGTATATTTTCTGTCAAATACACTGGGTGCATCTCCGATGGCGATTCTGTATAGATAAGTCTTCGATTTCGCATTCAGCGTGGCATGGAATCTCTCCGGCATCTCCTCTGCCTGAAGAACAGCAATATCCATCGGAAGATAGCGGTTCAGATAATTCTTGATTTCGTACAGCTTAAGCTCCGATTTTGTCTTGAAATTTACGATTTGGCCATAGGCATGAACTCCTACCTCTGTTCTGCTTCCACAGTTTAGTTCAGTAGCTCCCCCGGGCAACCTGCTTAATACCTCCAACAGCTTATTCTCTATGGTGTTTTCAGATTCTCCCTTGCCCAGCCGCTGCCAGCCGCTGTAACGGCTCCCGTCATATTCCAAGGTCAATTTAATATTTCTCATGTCCGCTCCTGTTCTCTGATGGGCCAAATCATTTACCGGCTTTGGACCACATACAGATGCTTTCTTGTATAGTATATAAAATATAGGATAAACAATACGGAGGTAACTGCCCAAGCCAGAGGATAGCTTAAAATCAGAATCCTGATATCCCTCCATCGCCGTACCGCAGTAAAAATCCAAACAACTCTAAGCAGGCAAACCCCCAGACCGGTCAATATCATCGGCACCAGTGAATTTCCCATTCCCCTTAGGGAACCGGATAAAATTTCTATGGGAACATAAAGTAAGAAGGTTGGAACCAAAAATCTTAATATCCCAATCCCGATCTTAAGAACCGACTCATCCTCTGTAAATAAATAATATACATAGGGACCGCCAAAGTACATAATTACACTCAGTATGACTGCTACAGATATGCACATCTTAAGACATACTCTGACACTCTTTTTGATACGGTCATTCTTACCTGCCCCGTAATTCTGGCCCACAAAGGTGGTGATAGAGATTCCAAAAGCGTTCATGACCATCCAGTAGATACCGTCAATCTTTGCATAAGCGGTCCAAGCGGCCATCGTATTCGTTCCAAAGCTGTTAATACCCATCTGGATAATGATATTGGATGAGGTATACATCAGAGATTGGAAGCCTGCCGGTATTCCAATTCGTATGATCTTCTTCAGCAGCTCCTTATGGAAACGAATTTTAGCCGGATGCAGACGATAGCAATCCTTCGTACGGCTCAAAGTCAGGAACACCAGCACTGCACTGCAGATCTGGGATAATACAGTTGCGATCGCAACTCCCGTGACACCCCAGTGAAATACCAAGACAAACAATAAATCCAGCACAATGTTCATAAAGCAGCTGATTATTAGAAAATAAAGGGGTCTTCTGGAATCACCAATAGCCCTCAATATTCCTGCTCCTATGTTATAGAAAAGGTTTGCAATCATGCCTCCAAAGTAGATGCGGATATAGGTTAAGGAATAAGGTATAACCTCTTCCGGTGTACCCATCCACCGAAGTGCAACCGGGGCTCCAAGGATTCCTACCAGCATGATCATTGCTCCGCCAATGATTGCCATGGCAGCAGCAGTATGTACCGCATTATTTACCTCTTCTTCCTGCTTTGCCCCATAATATTGGGAGATTGTCACCGTCGCTCCTGTAGATACACCGACAAAGAAGCCAACAAAAAGATTAATCAGTGTTCCGGTTGTTCCGCCTACTGCCGAAAGTGCCTCCTTCCCAACAAATCTTCCCACCACTGCCGCATCGGCTGTGTTATAAAGCTGCTGGAAGAAGGTCCCAAAGAGTAAGGGAAAGAAAAAAATCAAGAGCTGCCTCCAGATGACTCCTTCCGTAATTCGACTATTATTTTCCTTACGCTGCACCATGACTGCTCCTTTGCATGTCCATGAAATTAATGCTTCTTATCATAATCCAAAAGTACAGTCTTTGCAAGTATAATATATTCATAAGCAGCGCTGAGCAAAGGAAGGAGCAAGAAAACACTGCAAAACACCTGGTATCATACGATACTGTCGGGATGTCTTGCAGTGATCAAGCTTTATTTCACGATTACTTCAGCTTTTGTACTGATATTGCCGGAGATATCCTGTGCGCTAACCTCAATGATATCACCCTTCATCAGCTTCCTTTTGAGGGTACAGTTAAAATTACCCTTAGAGGATGCCGTACAGGTATTCAGAACACCGTTTACAGATACGGTCACCAGGGAGTTCTTCTCAGCGGTCCCCGTGACAACCAGGGTATCTGCGGCATAAGTCTTGATGATCGGTTTACTGGGTGCTTTCGTGTCACAATTTGTTACTCTGATGGACTGCATAAACATATTGCCATACTCATCCGTCACCCGGACCGTATAATCTCCGGTCATATTGACACCGAACATCTTCGAATCCGTTATGATCTTGCCGCTTTTCCACTTACTGCTGTTCAGCTCGGAGTTCGTCAGCTTTCCCTTCACCCAGCGGATCTCCACCGGCTGGTCTATTGTAGATACGGCAATATAGGAATTTGTTTTTTGGTTCTTCTGGGACAAAATTAGGGGATATACCGTCTGATTAATCTGTAAACTTGCTTTCCCCCCGTCGTTTAGAACTGTCGTCTCCAAGGAGCAGTAATACTTTCCCGGCTCCAGATATTTCTCAATATTATACCAGACATTATTACCGGTAAAAACCTTCGTTACCAGCTCCTCCCGGTCTACTCCATAGAGTGTGAACTTGAAGCTTTTCGTTGAGGCATACATGAAATTGATTTTTACTAAGGCTTTATCCTCTAATACAAAGGAGTAGTAATCCTTCGGATTAGGAACAGTCAGAAAGCTCTTATATACAGTATCAAAGCCTACCTTATTCTCAAGTCCGACACTGGAGGGCCGATACATCTCATCACTCTCTACCCTTTGGTAATACAGAATAAATCCTGCCTTACCTTTCACATAGGTAGTGGTGGTTTGCTTAGAAGAGGAAACTACGGAATAGGGATCCGTCTTAAAAACAACATAATAGGTTCCTACATCAAGTGCAATTTTAGAGGACTCTGTAATAGTACTTCCAGACGGACTAATCTTCCAGGTCAAGGTGGGTACCACCGCATACATCAGCTTAGGATCACGATATACGGTTGCAGTTAAGGATGCCGGTACGGTTTCCGTAGAATTCGTGGAGCCGAGCTTAAGTATTGTCTTCTTCAGATCAATGGCGTTAATCCCCAGCTTTATGAAGCCGTCCTCCGGTAGATTGAATTTATATATTACAGTACCATCTGAACCGTTCGTACTGCTCATCGTATCAATACTAACTTCATTCACATTATAATTACTATAGACATCGATATCTGTAACCTCTGTCAAAGTAACCACGGTATCGGTACGATCAATTGCAGCATGGGCTGTTTTGGGGTCTCCCGTAGCTCCGGCAGCCCAGATAAGAACAGCAAATAAGAATATTCCTCCTAGCTTCTTCATCCTTCTCCTCCTAAGGTATTCAAACGATCTATTCTGGTTAAATATTACCATTTATGTCCTAATATGTCAAATCCTACTAGGCGTTAATCATAGCCGGCATTGAGAGCTCTCTCCAATAATGAAAGGGCGTATTGCATCAAACAAATGCAACACGCCCTTATGAGTGTTATACTTCAAACACCTCTAAATCATTGATCAAAATAACCATCCCCTTCCGTTCGATATTGACCGGTCAAATGTATTATCCCATATTCTAATGAATATAGGTAGGAGAAAAATGGCTATATCAGTTTTTTCCCATATATAATTTTTCTCACAGTATCCTCGCCAAGATGGAACCTCTCCGCCAATGAACGGATTGATTCTCCCTGCTCATATAAGCGAGCCATCTTCTTATTTCTCTGATCAAGCATTTGCCGGGCTCCGCTGACACAACCCCAGCCGGCCTTGCGGCTTCTCTTAGGAATATAGACTAGGCTTCCCTCCACATATTCCTGAATTTCCTTCAAAAGGCGGGCTGGTAATACTTCTGCACCTTTCTTGTAATTCAAATAACAATCCCTCCCACAGCATCTTGTTTCCTTGGGTATCACCTACTAAGCTTTTCATAAAGCCCACCTCCTTCATTTTTCTATGCCAGGGTAACTGATCAATACCTCTGTCAACCTAGTATAGCATAACGAACGAAAAATTCCAATCATGATATTTATGATACAAATACCAGTTCCTATCCCATTTCTATTACAATTTCATTAAATTCATTAAAATATCACTTTTCTTCTTTTCCGCCCTGACCTAACATGGTATAATCAACCTGCTTGTGGCAACAGTACCATTAGCCACCAATTAGGGACGCGAATATATTAACGTATCGCCCGAGTTTCAAGGGTGCAGGAAAGAGGGGTATTATGTCTTTATGTGTTAAAAACTTATCAAAAAGCTACGGTGATAAGCTAGTCGTGGATAACCTGAATTTTGAGATTACTCAGCCGGGTGTCTATGCACTGCTTGGTACAAATGGTGCAGGTAAAACAACTTCACTTCGTATTATCCTGGGCATGCTAGCGAAAAATGATGGCGAAGTTCTATGGAAGGGAATGCCTCTTGATCCCGTGAATACCAATATCGGTTATCTGGCAGAGGAACGGGGTCTCTATCCGAAGTATTCCCTGCTGGATCAATTGCTGTATTTTGCGAAGCTTCGTAATGTTCCAAGGAGTACCGCTATGGAGCGGATAAAATACTGGTCAGGTCGTCTGGCCGTTGATGAATACATCTTCCCACCAAAGGTGAAGGGCAAGAAGGCTTCCAAGGCAAACCGTGCGGACCAGCTGTCCAAGGGAAATCAGCAGAAAATCCAGCTGATGGCCGCATTAATTTCCGACCCGGAGCTGATCATACTGGATGAACCCATAAGCGGTCTTGACCCGGTGAATACCGATCTGTTCAAGGCTATTATTAAGGAAGAGATTGCTAAGAATAAGTTCCTGATTATGTCCAGCCATCAGATGCCTACGATCGAAGAATTCTGCTCCGATATCACCATATTAAATCGAGGTAAGACCGTGCTCCAGGGTAATCTGAACAAGATTAAAAAGGGCTACGGCCGTGTGAACCTTTTTGTGAAAAGTGATGTGGAGCTCTTGCCTTATATAGAACGCTTCGGTCTTAGGGTCATCAACAAGACCCCCAGCGAGTATCACCTTAAAGTATCCGGTGAGACCCAGGCGATGGAATTCTTAACCGCACTGATCGGTGAAAGGGTTCCGATCATTAAGTTCGAACTCCGTGAACCGTCACTCCATGAAATATTCATCGAAAAGGTAGGGGATGTTCATGAAGAAAAGTAATTTTACCGGCTGGAGGGATGTCTTCACCTTTACGCTAAAGCAAACCTTAAAAAATAAGGCTTATCTGGTCTCCTTAATCCTATTCCTTTTGATCGCAGCCGCCTCCATGCCTATCATCACTAGCATTAGCGGTAGTATGAAGGAAGCAGAGGGACCGAATCCAATTCGCAAGGTATATGTAATCAACAAAACCTCACTTCCGGAAATGGATTTCAATGGCCTTTTAAAGGATGTTAAATTACGCCACATTGCCTTTGAACCATGTCAATGGGATTTACCAACCGTTACTGAGAGAATTGAACTTAAGGAACAAGACTCGGTAGTACTGACCTTAAGTATTACCGAAGGAATGTATCATTTATCCTTCCTAAAGGCAACCACGGGGCCCGTCAAGGATAACAGCCTGTCACAGCTAGGAGCCGCCGTATCCAAGCAATTCGATGCCTTTAAACTGGAGGCCCTCGGTGTGACCGAGGAGCAGGCTAAGCTCCTCCATGCAGAGGTGACCTCTACGGTAACCCTGGCTGATGCTGATGGCGAAAGCATAATACAGGAAAGTACCGCCATTTCCAATGCGGAATATTGGTTTATCTACGGACTTTTATTTATTTGCCTGATGATTACCACGATTTCGGGACCGCAGGTCGCAACTGCAATCGTAACAGAAAAATCAACCCGGGTTGTGGAATATCTGCTGATTTCCGTAAGACCCCTGGCTCTGATGATCGGCAAGATTCTTGCAATGCTGTGTGCCGTATTAATTCAGATGGTTACCCTTGTTGTAGTAGTATTTGCTTCCAATAGGATAACCGCATCCCTGACTGCAGGGGAGAGTGTACTTTCACAGTACCTGCCAAAGCATATGTTCCAGAACCTGAATCTTGTTAATATCCTTCTTTGCTTTGTTCTGGTCATCCTCGGTCTCATTTTCTATGCTACCCTGGCAGGACTGGCTGGAGCAACGGTCAGCAAGCTGGAAGAAATTAATGAGGGGCTTACCCTGTTTACGCTTGTTGCCATGGTTGGTGCCTATGTAGGTTTGGGCGCTGCCAATACCATGATGGCTTCCTCCGACAATGCTTATGTGATCTTTTCCCTGCTGTTCCCCTTATCCTCACCCTTTCTTATGCCGGGGGCTATCCTGGTCGGGAAAGCCAGTTTAGCAATGGCAGGGCTCGCAATTGTGCTTCAGCTGGTATTCATAATGCTTTTGTTCCGTTTTGTAGCGAAAGTTTATGAGACCTTAGTTCTTCACAATGGTAATAAGATCAAGGTGAAGGATCTGGTGAAGCTGTCTAAGACAGTGTAAAGGAGGAATTCAGATGAGAGGAAAATTTAAAGGTTGGAATACTGTATTCAGCTTTACCTTCCGACAGGCAACAAAGGGTCTCGGTTTCAAAGTCGTTTCTGCTCTTGTTTCACTCCTTATCATAGGGGCTATCATAGTGATAAATCTTATCTCGGCGAAACCGGATTCCGCTGCGAAGGCTTCTCCGATCGAAAAGGTCATGGTACTGGATGAGAGCGGACTTACTCCGACAGACTACAAAGCATTAAATCCGGAGTTTTCCGGAGATATCTTCAAGGCTGTCAACTTTATCACAAGCGATGCTATGGACAGGAAGGAAGTAATAAAGGCTGCAGCTGCGGATTCACCCAGGACCATCGCTGTAATTATCACCTCCGGGGATGACGGCTATCAGCTCGAAGCAGTCCTTCCCGATGGAAGCGAGATCACAAAAAAACAAGCCAAATCCTTACTAGGACCGATGACAGCCGCCTTTGAGACCAATAAGGTCCTGCAGGCAGGAATTGCTCCGGATAAGCTGGGCTCAGCCCTTAGTCCGGTTATAACCTCCTATGCAGAGGTAGGAGAGGACACAAACGAGATCGTGTTTGTAATCAAGGTCCTGTCGCCGATGCTTTTTGGTTTCATGCTCTACCTTATGCTTTTACTTTACGGGCAGACCATTAGTAAATCCGTATCCACAGAAAAGACCTCAAAGCTGATGGAGACACTGCTTACCTCAGTACATCCCTATGCTCTGATTTCCGGTAAGGTATTGGCTGTGACCAGTATGGCATTGCTGCAATTTCTAAGCTGGATTCTTGCCACTGTGGTTGGCTTATACGGTGGTAATGCAATTGCACGTTCCATCTACCCGGAGTACCAGAATTCTGTGATTACGGTAATCAACTTCCTGAAGGATCATATCGGTGAAACTGCAATGACACTTCCTGCCGTTATGATAGCTGTCCTCTTCTTTGCAGTTGGCTTCATATTCTACGGAGTACTGGCCGGTCTTGCAGGCTCAATGGTATCGAAGCCGGAGGATGTGGCCTCAACCCAGGGGCTCTTTCAACTGCCGATTATCATCAGCTGGCTGGTTACCTACCTGGCACCAGTGATGGGGAATGAGGGTATCCTGAAGGTATGCAGATATATTCCGTTCACCGCACCCTTCTGCGTTCCGTCTAATCTGATTACCGGATCCATTGGCTTAACCGAGGGCATCCTTACTCTGCTCCTGTTATTGCTCTTTACCCTTCTGGTTATCTTATTATCTGGAAGAATCTATAAGGGTCTGATTCTGTACAACGGACAGAAAGTCAGCTTTAAGATGTTGGGTAATGTATTGAAATCAAAGTAATGTATTAAAGTCGTAGGCCAATTCGTGTCTTTCTGGTACACAAGGAATGAATGGTAGAAAAGGACTGCTGTATAGCTCCTGAATGTATTAATTCTGTTAATACTATGGTGCTCTTACAGCAGTCTTTTGTTATCATTTCCACTCCTCGGTCATATGGTAATTTAGGTAAATAAATCATTCGTTATAACTTTACTTGCGGTACGGTTTGCGTTATACTGATGAGGAATGCGAAGGTAGCTTAAAGAAACAATTTCCTACATAGTAGCTCCGATAGAATTAAGAAGAAATATGGAATAAAAAGGAGAGGATGTATATGAAAATAACAGTATTGGCCGGAGGTACCAGCACCGAGCGTGACGTATCCTTATCCACCGGTACAATGATTTACAAAGCCTTAAAGGAGAGAGGTCACCAGGTAATCCTCCTGGATGTATACTTAGGCTATGAGGATAAGTCCGACGATATCTTCGCGCTTAAGAAGGACTGGGCAGCAAATATCGGCTCCATTCAGGCGAACAGCCCTGACCTGACGAAAATTAAGGCATTACGCAAGGATTCCGGCCGCAGCTTCTTTGGGCCAAACTCATTAGAGATCTGCAGCCAGTCCGATATTGTATTTATTGCACTTCACGGAGAGAACGGAGAAGACGGTAAGATTCAAGCCGCCTTTGATCTGATGGGAATTAAATATACCGGAACGGATTACGCAAGCAGTGCCCTGGCCATGGATAAGGCGATCTCAAAGGAACTATTCGCTTATTATGGAATCCCGACTCCTGCCGGTATCCATGTGAAAAAGGGAGAGTCCTTCCTTTGGAGCAGCTATCCCTGTGTGGTTAAGGTCTGCAACGGAGGCTCCAGTGTCGGTGTTTCCATCGTTCATACAGAGGAGGAAAGGGACCTTGCACTGGCCAGCGCATTTACCTATGGGGATGAGGTGATTATTGAGCAATATATCAAGGGTAGGGAATTCTCTGTCGGAGTCATAGACGGTAGGGCCCTGCCTGTCATCGAAATTGCTCCGATCGAAGGCTTCTATGATTATAAGAATAAATACCAGGCAGGCAGTGCGATTGAGACCTGTCCTGCCGAATTGGACGAGAGCACTACAGCCAAAATGCAGACCATAGCAGAAGAGGTATTTAAGGTACTTCGCCTGAAGACCTATGCCCGGATGGATTTTATGATGAACGATAAGAAGGAGCTCTTCTGTCTGGAGGCAAATACACTGCCCGGAATGACTCCCACCTCCCTGCTCCCCCAGGAAGCGAAGGCAATCGGTATGGACTTTGCGACACTCTGTGAGAAAATTATTGAGATTTCACTGAACAAATATCAGTAACTCTCCTGCTTTTCGTACAAACCACATGGGAGCTTATCAACAGATCGAAATTATTTAGGTAGGGCCTATTTATAGCAAGCCTTGATACCTAATGGTTTTATGACTTTTACTGGGGTTCTGGAAACATCAGAAATTAGGAGATTATACTATGAAAAATATGACCTTGGACCGGATCGCACAAGTCTGCAACGGTCAGTTATTTGACACAGAGCACTACGATGGCCAGGAAGCAGCCGGTGTTGTCCTGGATTCCAGACAGGTACAGAAGGACTATCTCTTCGTGGCCACTGTCGGTGAGCGGGTGGATGGCCACAGCTTCATCCCTGAGGTTTATGACAAGGGAGCTCTTGCGGTACTCTGTGAGAGGGCACCGATTGCTCCGGCCGGTCCCTATATTCTTGTAGAGAGCTGCCTGGAAGCCCTGAAGGAGCTTGCTGCCTGGTATCGCAGACAGCTTAAGGTGAAGGTAATCGGTATCACCGGCAGCGTCGGAAAAACCAGTACCAAGGAATTCATCAGCAGTGTACTGGCTCAGAAATATCAGGTATTGAAGACGGAAGGCAATTATAATAACGAGATCGGGTTACCGCTGACCATCTTCAAAATCCGTGAGGAGCATGAGGTTGCTGTTCTGGAGATGGGCATCAGTGATTTTGGAGAGATGCACCGCCTAAGCAGAATCGCAAAGCCTGATATCGCAGTGATCACCAATATCGGTCCTTGTCATCTGGAGAACCTGGGCAACAGGGAAGGGGTCCTGAAGGCAAAAACCGAGATCTTTGATTATATGGATGATAGCGGAAGAGTCTGCCTCAACGGTGATGATAATATGCTGGCAACCATCGGTGAAGTGAAGGGCCATCAGCCGATTCGATTTGGTCTGGGTAGCAACGGCTCCGGGGCCGAGCACTCTCTACCGGAGGTCTATGCCTCTGACATAATAAGCCTGGGGCTATTCGGCAGCAGCTGCAAGATTCATATGGGGGATACATCCTTTCCAACTAAGGTTCCCCTGCCGGGCAGCCATATGATACTGAATGCCCTCGCAGCCACCGCAGTTGGTACCTTACTTGGTTTAACCGGAGATGAAATCCAGGCCGGAATAGAGGCCGTGAAGCCGACCGGGGGGCGGAGCAATATCATCCGTCATGGAAATTTTAC
>JAEYRK010000092.1 GCA_023435645.1 Bacillota bacterium | reverse complement strand
AGGTCTGCTCCGGGCTCGGCAACAACAAAGCATTCTCTGAGATGCTTATCCCTGGTGGTAAATTCAGGCTCCTCCCCGTTTCTTACTCTCTCCATTGCTTGCTCTGAAGGAATGGTATATTGCTTGGCATCCACAACACCCTTCACTCTGCGGATTGCATCGGAATGACCCTGGCTTACTCCCTTACCCCAGAAGGTATAGGTCTTTCCCTCAGGCAGAATTGCTTCCGCATACAAGCGGTTGATGGAGAACATTCCGGGATCCCAACCACTGGATATGATGCATACCTTTTGGGAGGCCTTTGCTTCCTTATCCACCTCAGCATAATACTGTGGTATCTTAGCATGGGTATCAAACCCATCCACTGTATGGAACAGCTTTGCAAACTGAGGGCCCTGGATCGGAAGATCACTCATACTGCCCCCACATAGCATCATTACATCTATTTGATCGGTCATTTGGGCAGCCTCTTCAATCCGATAGGCCTTCACACCCTCTGTAGCTAACGTTACTTCGGAAGGATTACGTCTGGTAAATACACCGATGAGCTCCATATCCTTGTTTTGTCTTATTCCCAGCTCAGTACTTTTTCCTAAGTTACCATAGCCGACAATTCCAACTCTGATTTTCGACATGAACAGTACCTCCAATGCTTCTTCTCTTTCTGTTTGTTATAACAAGTAATCTATGTAGTGAATCAATTTTATCATATAATTTATATAGAAATTGTAAATCTGATTATAGCATAGATTATAGCAACATACAAAATATTTTTGCTCACAACTATCCCATAAAAAAGGTGCAGCCCTGGGCCGCACCTGATTTTAACTATTAAAAAATGGTCATTTCTTTATCTTCTTAACTAGCCATTTCTTCTTTATGCGAGATCTGCTATTCCTCAGCCTTCTTAATTTTAGTTGAATTTGTTATACAATCTGCTATCTTAAGATGCCATCTGTTTCACAATCAGCTCTTCCCAAATATATAGTCTAGTTTTCAATCAGCTTCTTCTTCTTGGTCCAGCTCATCATATTACGAAGCTCTGCGCCAACCTTCTCCAGCTGATGCTCAGATTCGATCCTTCTCTTCGCATTAAAGCTCGGGCAACCAATCTGGTTCTCTAAGAGCCAGTTGCGGGCGAAGGTTCCATCCTGAATATCGGTGAGTACCTTTCTCATGGCATTCTTCGTGTCCTCAGTGATGATCTTGGGTCCGGTGATATAATCTCCATATTCTGCTGTATTGGAAATAGAATATCTCATTCCTGCGAAGCCGCTCTCATTGATCAGGTCAACAATCAGCTTCATCTCATGGATACATTCAAAATAAGCACTTTCCGGCTCATAACCAGCCTCTACAAGTACCTCAAAGCCGGCCTTCATTAAAGCTGTAACACCACCACAGAGTACTGCCTGTTCTCCGAAAAGGTCTGTCTCTGTCTCCTCACGGAAGGTAGTCTCGAGAACACCCGCTCTTGCACCGCCGATGGCAAGGGCATAAGCAAGACCGATATCATGTGCCTTGCCGGTAGCATTTTGATGAACAGCGATCAAACAGGGAACACCCTGACCCTCCTGGTATTGGCTTCTTACGGTATGACCGGGACCCTTTGGAGCGATCATTAATACATCTACATCCTTGGGGGGAATAATCTGACCAAAATGAATCGCAAAGCCGTGTGCAAACATCAGTGCATTGCCTGCTTCCAGATTGGGTTCGATGGATTCCTTATACATCCTTGCCTGCTTCTCATCATTGATCAATACCATGATAATGTCAGCCTTCTTAGCAGCTTCTGAAGCTGTGTATACCTGAAAGCCGGCAGCTTCTGCCTTAGCCCATGACTTACTTCCTTCATACAGACCGATAATGACATTGACTCCTGATTCCTTCATGTTCAATGCATGTGCGTGTCCCTGGCTACCGTAACCGATAACTGCTACTGTCTTGCCATCCAGCAAGGATAAGTTACAATCCTGTTGATAATAAATCTTAGCCATACCTCATATCCTCCATTTTCTTTAAGGAGGTTTACCCTCCATCCATATTTATAAGGGAAGATTACTCCTCCAATTACTTACTCATCAAAATCAGCAATATCACCGGAGCCTCTTGTAAGTCCCGTAATACCGGTCCTGACAAGCTCCTTGATGGTATACTGCTCCAATAATTTGATAAATGCATTGATTTTATCCTGATTGCCCGTAAGCTCAATCATCAGGGATTCCAATGCCACATCAACGATTTTGGCACGGAAAATATCTGCTATAGAGATAATGGCCTGACGATCCTTTTCTGTTGCTTGCACTTTAACAAGAATTAATTCTCTGGTGACAGAATCTCCGGAAGTAAGTTCAATAATTTCGATGACATCCTCAAGCTTCTGTAGCTGTTTCCTGATCTGCTCTAATATCTGGTCATCTCCATGAGCTAGTACCGTCATCCTTGAGATTGCCGGATTCTGGGTCTCACCAACTGTTAAGCTATCAATGTTATAGCCTCTTCTGCTGAACAGACCGGATACACGGCTTAAGACACCGGCAGTGTTATCCACCAGAATTGATAATACCATTCTCTTCATAGCATACCCTCTCCTTCTATGTAGTAAATACAAAGCTATTCCCTAGGTAATCAGTAAAATTTTCCTGATTTATGAAAGGTTATAAGAATAGCCCGACACCACAGGACACTCTGCAATGGGGCTACTGTTGCTGTATAAAAAGTAAATTTATTAGATTTTAAGTTATTGTAACAACAACCTCTGTATTTGTCAAGTACTGATATCATGCTCTTTGTAGAATAATTCTCAGGATAAATTCAATATTTATAATTGCATAAAAATACACAATTAAACGATAATCATTAATCCTATGTTCCGAATCAAACCGGTCTTTAGAAAGCCATATTTCAGAAGAAGCCTTCTTCTCTCCAACCAGCCCTTATGCTGTAGAGAAGCAAATTGATGGAGGAGCCTCATGCTATCCTCCGATAAATAGCTCCGGTATAGCTCCAGAAATTCCTCAGCCTGTTTTTCTAAAGCAAGAATCGCTCTCTTCTGCTTCTTCAGGGAAGTGATACGGTCCTTAAAATAAGATAGAAAGCTACTGCTCCCCACCACATTGGAGTCATGCTGGCGATATAGGATTGTCTGTTCCGGTAGAAAGCCGATTTTTCCCATGGAAGCAGCGATCAAGGCCAACCACCAGTCGTGATATCTGGCCGTCTTCGGAAGCTTCCTGCTCTTTAGAACCTTGCGTAAGGAAGCATTCATCATTACAGTGCAACCAATTAACTTATTTTCCATAAGAATATGGGGTAGATCCGTCTTCCGAGGATCCAGCTTACTACTACGAAAGAAGGAAGCATAGCGCCTATTTAAACATGTATCCACCACTTCAGCATCCGTAAAAACAGCGATCGGAGTCTCCTTTCCCAACTGAGCCTCCATATGCTGCATTCTTCTTAAGGTTTCCCCGATTTTATTTGGTTTCCATACATCATCCTGATCGCATAGCATAATATAATCCGCTGTCGTGTCACAGATTCCCTGAAGGAAATTCAAGGTACATCCTAGATTTACTTCATTTTGAAGCACATGAATTCTATCCGGTGCTATATCGTGATAGCCCTTTAAGATCTCCAGAGTCCTGTCAGAGGAAATGTCATCCCGGATATAGAGGTCAATATCCTGGTAGGAGGAGGATAAAATGGAGTCTATTTGCTCTTTCACATATTTCTCACCATTATAGGTTGAAAGGACGACGGATACTCTACTCATATAGTTACTCCCCTGTTAAGCTTATTTTCTTATTCATAATTTCTCCAGTAGGATTTATTCATACTGAAGCGAACCACCAGACTGCGGGGAAGCTTGCGATAATTGACCCCCATCAGATAGCCCAGGTACTTAAAGCCCGAACTCATAATCAAATCAGGAATTAAAAGATACTGTTTATGGTCTACCAAGTATTTTAAGGTCTGCTTAACCAGCTTCATCCCTTCGGATTCAGACCTAACACTATGAAAGAATTCCGCATATTCCTTATGGGATACCCCTAGGTCAAAATTTCTGGTGAACTGCTGCAAATAGGAATATCTGTGGGAATGCAATACTCTGGCTTCGGCATTATAAGCAATTTTATAGCCGGAACCAATGATCTGAAAAGCCATAATCTTGTCCTCATTGAAGATGGTTCTGTCCACAAAGCCACCAAGCTTTCTATAAACCTCATTACGGTAGCTAGCACAGACATTGGAGCAGAAGAAGGTCTTAATCCCCAGCTCCTTAATATCCTCGGAGGACTTGACTCTGCTGGTCTTCGGATAATTGAAGGCCCTGGTATAACGCTCCAGTATATCCGCCTTCTCGTCAGGTAGCTGTCTCCCATAGGTTGCCCCCACCTTCTCATCCCGGTAAGGCTTCAGAAGGTTCGCAATCAGATTAATGTCCTCGGGTAGTGCATCCTGTGTCATAAACATCAGAATGTCCGCTTCGGACTGAGAAGCACCGAATTTTCTGGTACCGCCATGATCGAAGTCCTTCTTATCAATCGGCAGGATAAGTATTTTGATATCTTCCAGATCGGATAGCTCAAGCACTTCCTCCGGCTTCTCGATTGTATGAAGAACTATGATACGATTCGGTTTCTTGGTCTGCTTACTAAGCATGTCCAATAACTTCTTAAACTTATGATCCGGGTGATAGACCGGAATGATTACATCGACCGTATAGGAGCTTACGTCAAAGTTTTTCTCTGTGAGTGAAGTGCTTTCTGTGGAATGAATATGTTCCATCGTATCATCTCCCTTACATGTATTATATTATTCGAGCAAGCCCGAAGATGTTGCAGTTACGGTTATTCAGTTACTTCACCGCCCTTTACGGCGGATTAGGAGCTCAAAGGCGAGCAAGCTCGATGATGCAGCAGAACCGCCTTTTACGGCGGATTAGCTTCATACTTACGCTTCACCGCCTTTTACGGCGGATTAGCTACATTCTTGCGCTTCACCGCCTTTTACGGCGGATTAGCTACATACTTACGCTTCGCCGCCTTTTACGGCGGATTAGGAGCTCAAAGGCTTCGCCTTCGAGCTCACACTACGTTTATCACTGGATATAACACCCTCTATTCGAGCAAGCTCGATAGAGGGATGTTATTTCCAGTGACTAATCCGCCTACTGTGAACATTATAGCATAAGTTTTTGGTTTGTGAATGGCAAGAATGGTATTTTATTGTATTATTATTCCCCTTTTTTTAGACATTTACAGAGTAAATGT
>JAEYRK010000082.1 GCA_023435645.1 Bacillota bacterium | reverse complement strand
AAAGTAAAATATCATATTTTTATCTGCACAAGCTGCCGGGTGAACGGTCAGCAGAAGGGTTTATGCTATTCGAAGGCTTCTGTAGATATCGTTCAGAAATTTATGGAAGCAATCGAGGATTATGATTTATCAGGGGAGGTGATGGTGACAAATACAGGCTGCTTCGGTATTTGCGATAAGGGACCTGTTGCCGTTATTTATCCTGAGGGTATCTGGTATGGAAGCCTGACAGAGGCTTCTGTTGAGAAGATCGTGGAACAGCATTTGCTCCAGGGAATACCGGTGGAGGAATATACGATTTAGTTGTAGCTACTTTTAGTCATTACTGACTGACCCTTTAGGTTGAGCAATTGCTACAGAAGATCATCTAGAATAAGGAGGAGAGTCATGCTCCGGATTATTGATAATACGTTAACTGCATTGGATCAGGCAATGCCAACAAAGGATGAGCTGCATGAATTCTGCAGGCTTCTCTTTCTGATCGGAGTTGACGAAATCGAATTATCCTTGGCGGTTTATGAGAGGATGGAGAAGCTGCCAGAGCAGGGGCGCTTCCTACTCCACATAAGCTCTCTGGAGGACATCAGGAAATACCCCGGTTTTCATCGTTATATCTGCCATAATTGGGAGCATAGCACAGAGCAGGTCGTAATGGAGATTCAACTCAACGATGCAAGAGAGATCGGAAGACTTAAGACACTTCAGGGAGTACAGGAGCTTCGGATTGTGGGTCTCGATGATTTACTATGCAGTCAATATGAGAAAATACTTCCGGAGGTAAAAAAAACACTTCCCAATACCTCGATTATCTTCTGCCCGGAGAATACTTACTGCTGTGCCAGTGCTCTTGCAGTCCTATGGCTTTTAGAATATGGTAAGGCAGTGACTACCAGCTTTGCGGGAATAAAGAACAATGCCTCCACGGAGGAGGTACTTATGGCTCTCCGGCTTGCTGTCAGGCATAAGCCAAATCGTAATTTGACCGTATTACCAGCACTGACGGATTTCGTAGAAACATTCACTGGGAGGCCCATCGGAAGAAAAAAGCCGATCATAGGGAGGAATATCTTTCAGGTGGAAGCAGGAATTCATGCCGACGGGCTCAAGAAAAATCCTGCGACCTATGAAGCCTATGATCCCAGCTCTGTCGGTCAGAAATCCGAGCTGATCATCGGGAAGCATTCCGGAACGAGGGCGGTGAGATTAAAGCTGGAGGAGCTGCAGCTACCGGTTCCTAAAGAATTAGTCATTGATAAAATCCTTCAGGCGGTTAAGCAAATCTGCACGGAATGCAGGAAAAGCCTTTCGGAAGAGGAATTTGTAAGGTTGGTATCGGAGGTGACTGCCAGTGAAAGTAACCAAATATATTGTTGATACAACATTACGGGATGGAGAACAGTCACCAGGAATAGCCCTTAGCATCGAAGATAAGGTTAGAATTGCGAGACTTCTTGATGATATCGGGGTCTATGAGATCGAGGCAGGTGTCCCGGTACTAAGTGAAGCTGAGGAAGAAAGTATTGTTAGAATCATAGAAAACAGAAGAAATGCCAGGATATCCGTGTGGAGTCGGATGAATATAGAGGATGTGAAGCGTTCGACTGTATGTAAGCCGGATATTATTCACATCGGAGCTCCTGTTTCTTATGTACAGATTTATAGTAAGCTAAAGAAAAACAAGGGCTGGGTAACTAAGAAGCTTCTGGAATGTGTGGATGTGGCAAAAAGCCGAAGCATCTCAGTTACCGTGGGACTTGAGGATGCCTCAAGGTCTGACATCGGTTTTATGCTGAGTCTGATAAAGGAGCTAAAGAGGGCAGGAGTTGATATCATCCGAATCGCTGATACGGTAGGAGTATTGACACCAAACCGTACGAAGGAATTGGTCGAAACAATTGTAACGAATACAGAAATGAAGGTAGAGATGCATGTCCATAACGACCTCGGTATGGCAGTGGCGAATTCGATCATCGGTGCCAAGGCAGGTGCGGACTATATTGACTGTACCCTATTCGGAATCGGTGAGAGAACCGGAAACTGCAATCTTTATGATTTTATCAACGCAGCAAACCCAATCTTTGCGTTTGCCATGAATAGAAAGCAGATCCGGGCAGTAGAGAAAGAGCTTTATGAGGTGCTTAAGGGGGCAATGTAGGATCTGAATAAAAGGGACTGTTTCTTTATCACCCTATTGATACAAGAGGCTCCTTATCTGTTCCCCTCACAGCAAACAGTGCAAATGGGAAACATAAAGGGCCTCTTGTACCATTTCAGTTATTGTGAAACAGCCCCCAAACAGCTTAATCTAGCCTTGGGACGCAAAACTTAACCATTAATAGAACTCCAAATAGTCGATGAATGCATCCCATTGCCCATTATCGGCAGTGACAATAAGCTGAACCTCCTGATTTCCGGTTCCGTGACTGACATTATTAATGGTATAGACGGCAGGGTAGCTGTCGCCGTAGTAGAAGGTTCCCTTCATCTGACCACCAATATATAAATCGACTCTTGCCATATTGGAGTTATTCGAACAGCCACGGAGTGAAAAGCTATGGGTACCGCTGGTGAAGTTCTGCGTGTACTTCACCAAGTCATTGTTGGCATACAGAGCAACCCCTGAGAACGGAGAGCTGATATTCCCGGTATACTGTCCACTCTTGGTCATGCTCTCGCATTCCACCCTGGTAGTGCCTCCGCCGCCGGGTGTTGGTGTAGGAGTCGGATTAGGTGTACCACCAATCGTGATCTCATTACTGGTTACATTAGCACTTCCGCTGCTCTGATAGCCCTCTACAGTCAGAGATGCTTCATACATCTTGCCCATCCGCATTCCGCGAGCTTCCCAGGCATTAAAATGCTGGCTTACGGAGATGGTACCGCTGCTACGCTTAGAGGTACGAACACTCCAATATTGCTGGAAGGTTGCAGTGCCCTTAATGGAAGGCTGATTGACTCTGGTAGTCTCATATATGTCATAAGTACCTCCGTCAACAGTGATCGTTCCCTTTGACGAGGCTCCCGGTGGACGCCAGCTGCCCCAGCTGTCTACGATGTAATACTCTACGAGCGGATCGACTGTCCATCCATAGATACACAGATAGGAATTGCCGTTAGGCGAGTAGCTGGCATTGTAGTTACAGGTGATGTTTCCGATTTGCTGGTGAGTCTGCGTTTCATTAAATTTTTTGCCCTTGCGGAATAGAGCATTATTAATATTACTCCATTGACAGCTGAAGGTACCACCGCTATTGAGGGTCATGCTGGTATTTCCTGAATCCTTCCATAGCTCATAGTAGTAGCCGTCCTGAGTTCCGCTTTGGTTTGATGTGATGGTGGTTGCAGCCTTTGCGTTGACAGCAGGCAATGCAAGTGCGATGCACATCAAAACTGCTAACAATAGCCTCTTGCGTTTCTTCATAACGAACACCCCTTTCTATTACATACTTTTCGCTTGCAAGCAAGATTATAATATCACAAAAATTGGAAATAGACAAGGTGTATTGTTAAAAAATGGACAACAATATTCTGTAATGTATAACAATAGTTAGCATAATTTTATTATAATGTATGCAATTATATGTATTTAATTGAAATAATGTACAATTAATACAGCTAATTTGCAAAGCTATTTGGTCATTGATGATCATCACAAAATAAAATATAATGAAAGTGATCTTAATGGTCATAAGAAGGTGCGGATACCGGAGAAGGGGTACATAGGATGGAAATGCTTCTTTTAATATTAGTAAGCTTCATTGTATTCATTGGGTTTTTAAGTTGGCTGAGCTATATTTATCGAGCAGACCTTACAGAGGATGAGCGTCGTACAAAGCTCATCCTCTGCACGATAGGGATTCTCATCTGCATTGTATTTATAGGTGTTTTCGTAAGTATGTTTATAGGCTCTAATAATATCTAACTTGTATTTTACAACCCTTCATTATGCCTTGGAAAGACGACATAGGTAAACCCGTACTCCTTATCAGGGAAGTAGCCGAGGAAGCATTGAGGGGGGGTGAGTAATTACATAAAAAGGCCCGTCCGCAAGGACAGGCCTAATCATAATTATTTACTGTTATTTACCACAGTATTTTAAGAGCATACTTATTAACTCACTGAAATTGAAATTGTTAAAACACATAATATTTGCCTCCTTTTGATGTTTGCTATCTCTTAGGAACAATAGAATTGTAACATATATGTAACAATATTGTAATATTTAAATGATGGCTAGGCAGTAACCATATGGTGAAAGTCGCAAATTTAGGATAATGTGGAAATCGAGAGGAAGTGAAGGGGAATGAGCGATATAGGCGACTTACTATATTATTATAGAAAACAAAAAAAGAATAGCCATTATGACTACTCTTTTTAAGTAAGCTGGAAAAGGGATTTGAACCCTCGACTTCCTCATTACGAGTGAGGTACTCTACCGACTGAGTTATTCCAGCATGTTTGTGGTTGGGGTAGACCAACTGAGCTAGGGAAGCTAATACCATTGTAGCCGAAATCGGCTACTCAACTATTCTATTATAAACACTGTTAAATTTCAAGGTCTTTTTCAACTATTTTTATAGCATTTCTATAGCTATACCATAGTTCCTTATATACACAAACCTTGCAGTCAGTCGTCCGAAGAAGGAGCAGGAAAGAAGGAATGTAATACGCAAAGGAGACCTGCCGCCAGCGAATGTATCATCCATAAAAACATCCGGCAAGGAATATCTCCTTGGCCGGATGCGGTCTATCATTATCTATTTATCTCTTTTCACCCATATAGCAGAGACCGATGGCGCCGGGACCGGAATGGGATCCGATGCTGGGGCTAACATAGTTGATGAGAATTTTCTTATGGGGGAGCTTTTCTCTGATCATATCTGCGAGATAGTTCGCGTCCTCCAGGGCATCGCCATGGGCGATGCAGATGATATCTTCAGCGTCCGTATACTTACCCATGCTTTCCAGCATATGATTACAGATGGTGAATAAGGATTTCTTCCTGCCGCGGGCAGTAGTGAGCGGAACCAGCTGACCCTCCTCATTCAGATACAGGATTGGCTTTACGTTGATCATGCTGCCGATAAATGCAGTTGTCTTCGATATCCTACCACCCCGGTAGAGATGGTTTAAATCATCCACTGTAAAACGTACACAGAAATCCATCTTATGCTGCTCCAGCCATTCCACTATCTCATCCAGGGATTTGCCTTCCTCCTTGAGCTGGACGGCCTTCATGATGAACATCCCCTCACCCATGGAGGCATTCAACGTATCAAGTACGATGATTTTGGCATCAGGATTCTCTTCGCAGATTTCCCTTGCACCTGCCATGACATTGCTACAGCCACCGCTCAATGCGGAAGAGAAACTGATATGTAAGATATCCAGCCCTTGGTCTACATAGTTCTGGAAGGTAAGCCGGATAACTTCAGGGTTACTTGCCATAGTTGTGGGCATCAGGCCTCCGCGCATCTTGTCATAGAACTCTTTGGGAGTCAGATTAACTTCGTCCCCATAGGTTACTCCCTCCAGGTCATAATAGTGGGGTATAATACCGATCTGTTTCTCTTTGATGTAATCTGCGAGCAGGTCGGAATTGGAATCAGCGGTTATAACAAAATCCTTCATGGTCTTGCCCTCCTAATAGTGGTTTCCATATTAATTTTACTAGACCATGCATTATTTGGCAACCGGATTTTATGCTCTATTCACGATTTCTTTATGAAAAATTTATATTTTAAGTGCTATGAGACAAGATTAGGGATATGGGTAAAGTATTCCACAGTGTTATAATATGGATATAACCTTAGTTTTAGTGAGGCGATATTGACGGCAAATGCGACAGCAAAAGAACTACATTCTACATGAAACATAAAAATGTTTCAAAATTAATTTTAATGTAGCATTTTTGCTGTTCCCAAGGTATTTATAATGAAAGGGGGGGCTTCCTTCACAAGAAAGAATCGACTGTAAGGGTTCAACTAACCCGTGGAAGAAGGCTTTTAAAAGAAATCATGGAAGGAGCGGGTTTTAATGCTTGAGAAATATTATCGTTCTCTAGATTCAAAAATAGAGCCAAGCCAGGGACTTATAAACAACACTAAAACTAAGATGTACGCGGAGTTGAATAAAAAAGTATCAAAAACAGCAATAAAAAGTTATCGATATGCTATGACAGTAGCAAGCGTTGCCCTCGTGTTATTACTATCGTTGACAATTTCTCATTTCGCAAATAATGCAAGGGATAATTCTATTCAGCTGATAAAATCTACGGAGGGTGTTTCTGCGTATTATATTGACAAGTCACCCACTGTCGTAATCTCAACGATTGGAAGACCACAAATGAGCGAAGAAGAGCTAATTAACGGTGAGCTCGTCTTTAAAGGGAATATTAAAGACATACAATATATTCAAGTGGTTTTTGAAAAAAGCAGTACCTACTTAGCAGTGTTTTCAATCAAAGTAAATAATATATATAAAGGTGAGTTGAGACAGGGAGATACGATTAAAGTAATGAGTCAAAGGACATATTCGGGTGTGGAAGATAAGGGTACAATTGCTATGGATGAAATACTATCGCAGGCACAGACTGGAATGAATGGAATTTTTATTATTCGTTCAGTAGATGAAGAAGCCTATATAGAAAACGGTACAGAACGACTTTATCTCCAAGATATTTCCCCTTATATTTTTCAATTAGCAGGTGAATGCAGTACGTTTTTGGAAGGGTCCGAACAAGTTATTTATGATAAATCATTCAAATCACTGTCAGAAGACGCTTCGCTTGAGCAGGTTGAACAGTATATACTGTCTATGTTACAAAGCATAGATTGAAGAACAACAACATCAAGAAAGATATCTATTGCAGATATGGTCTAACCACATATGGGAACTGAATAAAGAGTCAAAAGTGGCTTACTTAATAGGGGTAAGCCACTTTATATAAGCTATCATTACTTAATAAGTATAACAAAAAAATTTATAAGTCTCAGTGCTTCAGCTTCTTCTCGAAGAAGGCAAGCAGCTTATATAGTCCGGTGGCTACGATACATAGTATTACGATACTCATGATAACATAGTTTAGTTTGAATACCTGACTGCCGTAGATGATTAGATATCCCAAACCGGCCTTAGCTGCCAGGAATTCACCGATAATGACACCGACCAAGGAGAGGCCGATGTTAACCTTCATCAGGCTGATGATGGAAAGGATGTTAGACGGCAGGACTACCTTTAGCAGAACATCCTTCTTCGTTCCGCCCAGCGTATAAATCAACTTGATCTTATCCTCTTCAACGGCTCTAAAATCAGAATACAATGTGATAATGGATCCGAAGATAGCCACAGAAACAGCTGCGACGATAATGGTCTTCATATTGTTGCCCAGCCATACGATGAATACCGGTGCCAGGGCGGATTTCGGCAGACTGTTCAGTACAATAAGATAGGGCTCCAGTACCTTGGAGATGCTTTCGTTCCACCATAGGAGGATTGCAATTAAAATTCCCAGAATATTGACCAGGGAGAAGCTGATCAGTGTCTCAAGTAAGGTTACTCCGATGTGATAAAATAATTGTCCATTGACGGACATCCCCAGGATGGTATGGACTACTCTGGATGGGCTGGAAAAAATAAAGGGATCCACAATGCGTAAATATGTGGATACTTCCCATAGTGCTATAAAACTGATCAGGATGACAAGCTGTGCGATTCTGATTTTCCGTTTTAGAAGCAGATGTTTCCTTACAAACGCATACTGAGCAGCCGAAATATTTAAGTCTTCGCTTAAGACCTTATTACGCTTCCTGCTCATGATCTGTTAGCTCCTTCCATATCAGATTGAAATAATCTTTAAATTCAGGAGCGCTTCTGGCTGTGAAGGGAGTTCTGTTCTCTATGGATAAATGAATATCTAAGATACTCTTAACGGTTCCCGGTCGGGAGGACAGAACGATGACTCTGTCTGACATGCTGATGGCTTCTGAAATATCATGTGTAATGAGAATTGCGGTTTTTTTCTCTCTGCGGATGATACCCCAGATATCATCTGCCACCTCAAGCCTTGTTTGATAATCCAGTGCCGAGAAGGGCTCATCCAGCAGCAGGATATCCGGCTCCAGTAGAAGAGTTCGGATCAGAGCTGCCCTTTGGCGCATACCTCCGGATAAGCCGGAGGGAAAGGAATTTTTGAAGGTAATCAAGCCATAGGTATTGAGTAGTTCATTGATTTGGACATAGCTGCTGTCAGTCAGCTTATGTTGTATCTCCATGCCGAGAGTTACATTTTTCAAGGTGTTTCTCCAGTCCAGGAGATGATCCTTCTGGAGCATATAGCCGATGTTTTTCCCGGAGGACCTATGATCCTTACCGTTGATATATATAGAACCACTACTTGGGGTAATTAAGCCTGCAATCAAGGAAAGTAAGGTGGATTTACCGCAGCCGCTTGGACCGACAATGCCTACGAATTCGCCTTCCTTCACATGAAAAGAAACATCGAATAATGCCGGTGTTTCTCCATCAAGGCTATGATAGGAATAACTAATATGATCAATTTTTAGTAGATCGCTCATACTGTTCCTCCTTTTTTGCTTATACAGTATTATATGAAGTGAGAAATGATAGGTTCCTTGACGATTAATCTGAATCAAAGCATGACGTTAAGGAATCGAAATAAAAAGGTAACAATTGGCATAAAAATATCCATTAAAATATTGACAAAAGATACTTATTCTGCTAGTTTAAACTATTATACTATAGAGTTCACTACATAATTTACACAATTCAGCTTGTGACTAAGGAGATGGTTTCTATGATTTTACTGAAGAAAAAGGAGCGGATAAAAAGTAAGGACAGGAAATCAATACAATCAGGGATAGTAAAGATACTGCAGTCGGTACAGAGTAGAGCACAAAGATTCGGTATTCGAACAAAGCTTTATGCAGTCTTTGCTATCCCCATTCTTTTGATGGTCATTTTTGGAGTGTTATCCTATCAGATCTCACTGGATGCTATTATCACGAATACGAAAATCGGTACGAACGAGATATTAAATGCAAGCAAAAATGCCTTAACAATGGAGATTGATAAGGTTGCCAAGGATGCCTATGATTTTATTAATAGTGAAATGGTGAAGGGATATTATCGGAATAGCGATCAGTTAAGTACAGAGGAGAGGGATGCTTTATTCCTGGGAATCAGGAATGGAGTATCCTCCTTAAAATCAAAGAATGAATCCATCTATCAAATTCATATTTTTGGATCGAAGGGGGAGAGCTTCTCAACCGCAGGAAATTTACCGGAAAACTTCTATGAAAGCTTTCTGGCCTCCGAGGATGGTGAACTGGTCTCTGCTATATCACAACGGATTTTCTGGACCGGCACCCACAGCTTTTTAGATGAAAGTCTGGGAAATGGCAGGACAGCTTATTCCTTATCCGTCATCAGAAAGCTGTCAGAGAATAATGGCTTTATCATAATAGATATATCTGAAAGCTGGATTACAAGGTTCATCAAAGGAATGCAGCTGGGAGAGGATTATATCATTGGGCTTGTTGCACCCGGGGGAAGAGAGACATTAGTCGACATGGATACCTCGGAGGTATTTCAAACGTTGGAGGGTTATCATGAGCTGACCTCTGAAGAAGGTTCAGGTTACTCTATGGAGAATTACCAGGGGGAAAGCTACCTGTTCCAGTTCAGTAAACTGGGGAGTACCGATATAAACCTGTGCGTGCTGATACCGGAGCATATCGTCCTGGCAAAAGCCCAGAGTATCAAAGTCTTGAATTTTACTTTTGTCCTGCTTGCTTGCATCCTGGCAGCGATTACCGGTACTCTTCTGGCCGGAGGAATTGCGAAAGAGATCAAGAAAATGACTCAGAAAATGGCCAAGGCCTCCCAGGGTGATCTTACGACTGAATTCACAACAAAGCGTCAGGATGAATTTCAGGTTCTGACAGGCAGTCTGAATGAAATGGTGAAGGGAATGAGAACCCTGATTGAAAAGATGTCGAAGGTCGGGGCCAGTGTAAGCAGCTCGGCGAATTCTCTTTCCGACACCTCCGCCAATTTACTTACAGCAACGAAGAATATATCCTATGCGATTGATGAAATCGGAGAAGGAGTAGCGCAGCAGGCTTCCGATACCGAGATCTGTTCTAATCTGATGAATACATTATCGGATAAAATCAACCATGTTAATGAAAGCTCCTATCAAATTGAACAGATCGCAATGAGTACAAAAGTGATCATTGATGATGGGATCAACACGGTGAATGAACTCGATCAGAAATCAGGTGCTACCAGAGACATTACCCGGGCTGTAATCCAAACGATTGAAGAACTGGAGCTTAGGTCCCGCGATATCGGACAGGTAATCAGTGTGATTAATGGGATTGCATCTCAGACAAATCTTCTCTCCCTGAACGCATCCATTGAAGCTGCCAGGGCAGGGGAAGCAGGCAGGGGCTTTGCAGTGGTTGCCGAGGAGGTCCGTAAGCTGGCGATGCAATCAGTTACTGCCTCCAACCAAATCAAGGGAATTATCGATCTGATTCAGGCAAAAACAAAGGATACTGTTTCTTCCGCGAAGCAGGCAAGGGATATCGTAAACTCACAGGGGGATGTAATTTCAAAAACGGTTACGGCCTTTGAAAGCATCAGTAACCATGTGAGTGAGCTGGTAAATAATCTGAATCGGATAACTGAGGGAGCAGTCCAGATTGCATCAGCAAAGGATGAGACCATGGATTCTATCCGTAATATATCCGCCGTGTCCCAACAGACCGCAGCTTCCTCTGAGGAGGTAAGCGCGACAGCAATTGAGCAGATCCATTCCGTAGAATTATTAAGTAAAGCAGCAGAAGAGCTGGCCGGACAGGCGGAGGAGCTGGAAAGAGAAATCCTTCAATTCAAAACATCTTAATGGATTGACTTTATTCGATTGGCATACTATAATAAATTTAACATCGGATGAAGGATTTGGGAGAGACTGCGGAGTTTTAGAAGCAGCGCCGAAGGGGTATGCGGAAACTCTCAGGCAGAAGGACCAGGTCTGGACGATACTCTGGAAAGCGATTTGGCACCGACGAAGCAATTTCCTGTATACAAAAGAGATTACGGGAAGGAATCTTTCAGGTAAACCAACAGAGGCGTATTGATTATTCAATACGCCTTTTTTTGATGTTTTTCATGTCCTGTCCTTATTTCAAGGGAATCACTTTTTATGATATATTTACTATAATGTATAACAGGAGGATAAGAAGTATGGAGAAAAGGACGCCCCTCTACGAATGTCATTTGAATGCAGGTGGAAGAATCGTCCCCTTTGCCGGTTATCTGCTGCCTGTTCAATATGAGACAGGTGTAATCATGGAGCATATGGCTGTCAGGACAGCAGCAGGACTGTTCGATGTCTCCCATATGGGGGAAGTCATCCTGGAAGGAGAGGATGCCCTTAGGAACATTCAGCATCTGGTAACCAACGACTGCAGTAGGATGATGGATGGACAGGTGAAGTATAGTCCGATGTGTAACGAAGAAGGCGGTGTGGTGGATGATCTGTTGATCTATCGTAAGGCAGCAGATTCCTATCTGATTGTCATGAACGCTGCAAACCATGAGAAGGATGTACAGTGGATGAGGGATCATGTTACAGGACGGACTGAGCTTAAGGACATCTCTGAGGAGGTAGCTCAGCTGGCGCTTCAGGGACCAAGATCGAAGGAAATACTGTTACAGCTGACTGCTGAGGAGCTGCTTCCGGCCAAGTATTACAGCTTTAGGGAACATGTTTCAATTGACGGAATCGATTGCCTGCTTTCAAGAACCGGTTATACCGGGGAGGACGGTTATGAGCTGTACTGCGCCAACAGTGATGCGGCCAGGCTATGGACAGCCCTTCTGGAAGCGGGAAAGGAGCAGGGGCTGATTCCTTGTGGACTGGGAGCCAGGGACACCTTAAGACTGGAAGCGGCAATGCCTCTCTATGGACACGAGATGGATGACAGAATCACTCCTCTGGAATCAGGCCTTGGCTTCGCCGTAAAGCTTGAAAAAGAGGATTTCATAGGGAAGCAGGGAATTCTTAATCGGGGAACACCAAAGAGGACCCGGGTCGGACTTCATATCACCGGCAGAGGAATAGCGAGAGAGCAATGTCCCGTCTACTTTGAGGATCGTTTGATCGGAGCTACGACCTCAGGTACACATTGTCCCTTTCTCGGACGCCCTGTTGCGATGGCAATGATCGATGTTACCTGCAGTGAAATTGGAACTGAAGTAGAGGTGGAGGTACGGGGCAGAAGGATCCCTGCAAAAATCACTGCTCTGCCGTTTTATAGAAGAGAGAAATAGCCATGTAAAATTATATTGTACAGCTAGGGTATAGTGGTACAGCAAAGGTGTGTTTGTACAGTAATGGATGGTTGCAGTAGTGACTGTTTATACAGGATTGCGGCTGTTTCTGAAGAAGGTTTTTGTAAACAATTATCATAGGATTAATAACAAGGAGGCTTTGCTATGAAGGAATATTTATTTGCAAAATCACATGAATGGGTACAGTTTTTGGATGAGACCACTGTGAGGATAGGGATCTCGGACTATGCACAGAAAGAATTGGGAGACCTGGTATTCATCAATCTTCCGGAGGAGGGGGATGATGTAGTGATTGGGGAGTCCTTCGCCGATGTTGAATCCGTAAAGGCGGTATCGAATGTATATAGTCCTGTGAGCGGTACGGTAAGGGCAATTAATGAAGAGCTTCTGGACCAACCGGAGAATGTGAACTCTGACGCGATGGAGGCATGGTTCATCGAGGTGGAGCAAATTACTGAACAGGCTGAACTCATGACGGAGGACGAATATCAGAGATTTCTTCGGGAACAGAACTAGAAGGATGCGTTTACAACCGAGATGTATGGAGGGGACAGGAACTAATCCTCCGACAGCAGCCTAAATATGAATAAATGAATACAGGAGGCGGATCAGATGGGAACCTATGTACCGAGCACGATTGAGGAGCAGCAGGAAATGCTTGCTCACATCGGGGCCAGCTCTATGGAAGATTTATTCCGAGCAATTCCTGAGGAGGTGAAGCTTTCCAGAGGCTTACGTATTCCGGAGGGATTATCGGAGCTGGAGGCTAGAAGAAAAATGACAGGGATAGCAGGGAAAAACAGAGTATTCCAGTCAATATTCCGGGGGTGTGGAGCGTATCATCATTACATTCCCTCGATCGTAAAACAGATAACCTCAAAGGAGGAATTTGTGACTGCATATACGCCCTACCAGGCAGAGATCAGCCAGGGAGTGCTTCAGTCAATTTTTGAATTCCAGACTATGATTTGCGAGCTAACCGGGATGGAAGTATCCAATGCCTCTGTCTATGATGGTGCCACTGCAGCAGCAGAGGCAGTCATCATGTGTAGAGAAAAGCAAAGAAAAAAAGCAATTGTCTCAGAGACCGTCCATCCGCAGACACTGGAAACCATCCGAACCTATCTCAGTGGTACGGACATGGAGCTGATCATTGTCCCGGCCAAGGAGGGCAGAACAGATCTTACCTTATTGAAGCAGCTGCTAGATAAGGATATTGCCTGTATGCTGCTTCAACAACCGAATTACTATGGGCTCCTGGAGGATGGAGATGCTGTAGGTGAAATGCTGAGGGATTACGAGATTAAATATATCATGAGCTGTAATCCGATCGCTCTGGGAATTCTTAAGACTCCTGCAGAATATGGTGCCGAGATTGCGGTTGGGGAAGGGCAGCCCCTGGGCATTCCTCTATCCTTCGGTGGACCTTATTTGGGCTTTATGGCCACCACAGCAAAGCTGATGAGAAGATTGCCGGGAAGGATCGTTGGTGAGACCAGGGATTCCTCTGGAAGAAGGGCATTTGTCCTTACGCTGCAGGCGAGAGAGCAGCATATCCGCAGGGAGAAGGCCTCCAGTAATATCTGCTCAAATCAGGCACTCTGTGCGATGACAGCAGCCGTTTATTTAAGTGCAATGGGTAAGGAGGGCTTGAAGACTGCTGCTGAGTCCTCCATGTCAAAGGCACATTATCTGGCGGATCGATTAGAGGAAATCGGTTATAGGACCGTATATGCGGGTGAATTCTTCCATGAATTCGTAACCTCTGTTCCCGGTGATGTGGAAGAAGTGCTCGGATATCTCTCACAGCGTGGAATTTTGGGAGGTTATCCGATTCATTCGGAGGATGGCAGGGAAGACAGGCTTCTCTGGTGTGCTACCGAGATGAATACCCGGGAAGAGATGGACTTATTGGTTTCCTTATTGAAGGAGCAACAGATGGAGCTACAGAAGGGGGTGGAGAATAGATGAAGCTAATATTTGAAGCAGGAAGAGCAGGAAGAGGCTGTGATCTCCTCCCAACCTGTGATGTTCCGATAACCGAGGTCAGTGAGACACATACCAGAAAGCAGGAGCTTCATCTTCCTCAGGTCTCAGAAACCGAGATCAGCAGGCATTATACCGGTCTGATGAGGAGGACCTTTGGAATTAATAACGGCTTCTACCCCTTAGGCTCCTGTACGATGAAGTATAACCCCAAAATAAATGAGGAACTGGCGAAGCAGCCCGGTTTTACAGAGCTTCATCCGCTACAGCCCATGAACACAATTCAGGGCTGTCTGGAGGTTATGAAGCTGGCTGGGGATTATTTATGCGAGATTACCGGGATGGATCATATGGATTTCCAGCCGGCCGCCGGTGCCCATGGGGAATATGCAGGCCTAAAGCTGATCTGGGCTTATCATAGGGAGCGGAAGGATGTTAAGAGGGATAAAATCATCATTCCGGACTCTGCCCATGGTACGAACCCAGCCAGTGCAGCCATGGCGGGCTTTCAGGTCATCAATGTAGCCTCCACGAAGGAGGGCTATGTTGATCCGGAGGAATTAAGGAAGGTGGTTGGTGAGGACACCGCAGGCTTTATGCTGACTAATCCCAACACCGTCGGCTTATTTGATAAGAATATATTAGAGATTACAAGGATAATCCATGAGGCAGGGGGCCTAAATTACTATGACGGTGCGAATTTGAATGCCATCATGGGAATAGCCAGACCCGGGGACATGGGCTTTGATGTGGTTCATATTAATCTCCACAAGACCTTCTCCACTCCCCATGGGGGCGGTGGTCCGGGTAGCGGTCCCGTCGGCTGTAAGGAACTTCTGGCGAAGTATCTTCCTTCTCCGAAAATTGTTTTTGAGGATGGGCGCTATTACTGGGAGAAGAAGGATGCTCTAAGCATTGGCAGAATGAAAGCCTTTCATGGGAATTTCCTGGTGGTGGTGAAGGCCCTTGCCTATATCCTAACTCTTGGAGGGAATGGTCTGAAGAATGCCTCCGAGAATGCTGTCCTGAATGCCAATTATATGCTGCACCGTCTAAAGGATACCTTCCAAGTTCCGTTCCCGGAATACTGCATGCATGAATTTGTCCTGTCCCTAGAGGAGCTAAAAAAGGAAATCGGTGTTTCTGCACTCGATTTTGCGAAGGCACTCCTGGATCAGGGGATGCATCCTCCGACAATGTACTTCCCGCTGATCGTCCATGAGGCTCTGATGGTGGAGCCAACAGAGACGGAGAGTAGAGAGACCTTGGATGAGGCCATAGCCATCTATCAGAAGCTCTATGCTGAGGCTAAGGCGGACCCTGAGCGCATGCATAGCTGCCCTGCTACCACGGCGGTGGGACGTCCGGATGAGGTGACAGCCGCGAGGAATCCAATATTACGATATAGCTTCCCAGAATAGCGAAACAAAGGACAAAAGAAAAAGATATAAGAGGATAAGCAAAAGTAATAGGCAAGGAATAAACATAAGATAAGTGTGAAAGGAAAGAGGTGCAGCTTGATTAATCAGATCAGAACTATCGTAACAGGTGAGATGAATCCCTATCGGAATCTGGCTCTGGAGGAAAATCTCCTTCATAGGGTTGGGCCATCGGAGGTCATTCTGTACCTATGGCAGAATGAGAGGACGGTAGTCATCGGCAGGAATCAGAATCCCTGGAAGGAATGCAGGGTACAGGAGCTGGAGGAGGATGGTGGGAAGCTGGTCCGCAGATTGTCCGGTGGTGGTGCGGTTTTTCACGATCTCGGAAATCTGAATTTCACCTTTTTGGCTTCCAAGGAGAACTATCATCTGGAGAAGCAGCTAGAGGTTATATTAAAGGCAGTGAATCACCTTAATATACCTGCGATGAAGTCCGGAAGGAATGATATCACGGTAGAGGGTAGGAAGTTCTCAGGGAATGCCTTCTACTCTGACGGTATCCACAGCTATCATCATGGTACGCTTCTTGTTAACGTGGATATCAATCATTTATCCCACTATTTAAATGTCTCCCGGGAAAAGCTGGTTTCCAAGGGAGTAGAATCGGTTCGTTCCAGAGTTACAAACCTCTCAGAATATGCACCGGAGCTGAATATTTCCAGGATGAGAGAGGAGCTAATCAAAGCCTTCGGGGAGGTCTATGGCCTGGTACCGGAGCCGCTACAGCAGGACAAGATGGATCAGAAGGAGCTTACGAGGCTGGAGGAGAAATTCGCATCCTGGGAATGGAACTTTGGAAGGAAGCTTCATTTTAGTGACAGCATCGGTAGGAGATTCTCCTGGGGAGAGGTGGAACTTCAGTTTGAAGTGGAGAGCGGTATCATCAAGCAATGTGCCGTATATTCTGATGCTCTGGAGACAGGGTTATTTGAAGACATAGCCGGGAGGCTAACAGGAGGACCAATCAGAGGGACTCTGATGTGCGAAGCCCTAAAGAAAATTCCTGTAAACTCAGAGCAGGAACCCCTTCTAAATGATATATTAACTCTGATTATGGAGGAAGGATTATAAGGAAAGCTGTGCGATATCGCTTGGTATTAGTAGAAGATAAACCAGGGGATGTATTGGATGGAGCAAATCAGATAGAAATGAATGGATAGTGAATGTAAGGTAGAGTATAAAAGGGTGGAGGATGAGCGTATGAAGGAACACTTTGACCTAATCATTATCGGTGCCGGTCCGGGGGGCTATGTGGCAGCCATTAAGGCTGCAAAGCTTGGGATGAAGACTGCCCTGATGGAAAAAGGGGAGATCGGAGGAACCTGCCTGAATCGGGGGTGTATCCCCACGAAGACCCTGATGCATAGCTCCCAGCTCTATCAGGAGGCCATCAAGCTTAGGGAAGCCGGGATCTCCTTCGAGGGACTGAGCTTTGATTATGATAAGATACTTAAGCGCAAGGATGAGGTGATAGCAAAGAATCGCCAGGGAATACAAGGCTTACTGAAAGCCAATGGGGTAACTCTGCTACAGGGAAGGGCTGTCCTTCTGGGGACCTCTCAAACCAGTATCACAGAAGAGAGAAAGGGGATCAGGAGGCAGGAACAGCAGGCAGAGGATGTGAAAGAAAAGAGCCTACATAGAATTTCCCTGACTACTCCTGAGGGTGATCGGCTAATCTATGAAACAGTTCGGGTTCTGATAGCAACAGGATCAAAGCCAGTCATTCCCCGAATTGAGGGAGTAGAGCTTCCGGGAGTTATTACCAGTGATGAGCTGCTGACCGGAAGTAGGTTGTATCGGAAGCTTCTGATCATAGGAGGAGGAGTAATTGGTGTGGAATTTGCCACGATTTACCGGGATTTCGGCTGTGAGGTAGAGATCATAGAGGCAATGGACCGCATCCTTCCTGGACTGGATAAGGAGATTTCACAGAGCATCGCCATGAGTCTTAAGAAGAAGGGTATCCGAATCCATACGAAGGCTAAGGTGACCCGAATATCTGCTGGCGGTGATCTGGGACTTGTATGTGAATATGAAGAGGATGGAAGAAAGGGAGCTGAGGAAGCGGAACCTAAGCAGGAGGAGACAGGGATACCGGCACTGAAAACTCCGACAGGAAGGATGGCTGAAGCAGAAGGAATTCTTCTGTCCGTTGGGCGGAGGGCCTATACCGAGGGACTTTTCGGCGGGGAACTAGCACCCGTGATGGAAGGGGCCTGCCTCAAGGTGGATGAGAACTTCGAGACGAGCCTTCCGGGCATTTATGCCATCGGGGATGTCATCCGGGGGAAGCAGCTTGCCCATGCAGCTTCGGCCCAAGGAATTGCAGCAGTGGAGAGGATGTGCTGTAGGAAGACTTCCGTTAACCTGGAAGTGATTCCCTCCTGTATCTATACTTCGCCGGAGATTGCCGTGGTCGGTCTGACTGAAGATGAAGCAGCGGAGCAGGGATTTATCATCAGAACCGGTAAGTATCCGATGCTCGGAAACAGTAAGACATTGTTATCCATGGGAGAGAGGGGCTTCATCAAGGTAATCGTTGATGCCGAAACCGACAGACTCTTAGGAGCAGTACTGCTCTGTGACCGTGCTACGGATATGGTCAGTGAATTCGCCACGGCCATAGTTAACGGACTGACCGTAAAGGAGCTGGCCTCTGTGATAAGACCCCATCCTACCTATAGCGAGGCAATCACGGAAGCCTTGGAGGATGTGGAGGGTATGGCAATCCACCTGATGCCGAGAAAAAATGTTTAAAAGCTGCATATGATCCGAGATGCCTTACTATCTAGATGTAATATTTATAACGGAGAAGACAATATCATATCATTTATTCTGCCCCTAGGATTGCAGATTCTTATAATAGAAGATTGCAATCTGAGTACGGTCCCGGAGATTAAGCTTTTCAAGGATGGTGCTGATATTGTTCCGGATCGTTCCCTCACTTAGGTACAGCAGCTCCGAGATCTCCTTATTAGAGAGCCCATCTGCGATTTTGGAGATAATGTCATATTCCTTCTCCGTGATACCGTAGTGAATAAGCTTCTTTTCTTCATAGGTCTTTCCAATCAGACGGGGAAGCTTCGTAATAATCTCATTCCCATAAACATTCTGCCCCATATGTACTGCCTTTAAAGCAGGGATAATAGAATCAAAGTTCTGCTTCAGCATATAACCCTTCGCCCCGATCCGTAAGGCCTTTATGATATAATCGTCATCCAGGAAGGTAGTAAGATACAGAATACGCGCATCGGGATATTCAGAGAGAATTTGTTCACCTGCCTCCAGTCCACTCATGACTTCCATTCGGATGTCCATGAGTAGTACATCCGGTCTGTGCTTATGGTATAAATCAATGCCATCCTTACCCGAATAGCCCATTCCGACCACATGAATTTCCGGATCGGCAGAGAGTATTACCTTTAGGGAAGAACAGACCAGCTTATCATCATCAACTAAAATCAGTTTCATTATGCCTCCTTATGCCTGATTTTCAGGCATTTCTTTATTTCTGGGGACCGACTTACCGGAGCATCCTTCGCCTTATGGACATGCCAGGAAGGATTGCATCGATCGACAGGCGGAACGAATATTATTTCTTCGGGATCGTGATAAATAGCTTAAAACCGTTCTCCAGAGAGATGTTAATATTTCCGTCAAAGCCCTTCACCCGGTCCGTAATATTTCGTAAGCCCATTCCTTCTTCCTGCTCCTGACTCTGAAGCAGCTTCATCAGAGCTGATTTCTTTCGCTCATCCATCGTACCGTTATCGAGAATAATCAGCTGATACATTGCAGGATGCTCCCTGAGCAGGATGCTGGCCTTAGTAGCATTGGAGTGCCTCATGATATTTGCAAGCGCTTCCTTGATAATGGCTAGCAGGCTATGCTTCAGCACCAGAGGAGGAGAATGCTTAATATCATATTCATAGGCGATTGGGCAAAAGGTGAAATCCTTGCATAGCTGCTCAACCTGAGCATATAGATCGATGGATTCATCATACATCTTATGAATGCTGTTACGAATATCATCCATACCGGAGGAAAGAGAGGTCTTCAGAGCGGTCAGGCCCTCCTTCAGAGGCTCCTCCTGGCATATGGTGAGCAAGGCACCGACCTGTAACAGCGCCCGGGAAAGCATATGTCCGATATTATCATGTATTTCCTTGGAAATTCTGTTCCGCTCATTCAAGGTGGCAAGGTTGATTTCGTAATCCTGGTTTTTTAGGATGCTTCGGTTTTTCTCCTCCATCAGCTGTGAATAGGAGGCTGAGCTATCCCTCAAATCATTATATTCCTCGTGGAGATGCTTTAATTTATCAGTCTTTCGCTTAAGTAAGAAGGAAATGACCAGAAATAAAATCGAAAAAACGATGACAATAAGCTCATATTGCTGCTGATGAGCTAGAAGAAGTGCCGGTACAACGATGGCTGCATATTGATAACGGGTGTGAAACAGATCATAGAGCAACACCGGCAGCAGCATCATATAGGCCGGTAGGAAGAAGCAAAGTATAGTAAAGGAAATCACACCAATCAGTCGAATCCTATCGTTCTCCACATACATGAAGAGACTACTGAGGGCAACGCACAGAATGAGCGGCACCACCGCATAGCTCATCCCCATTTGAAGGAGATAGAGGGCTAGGCAGCAGATCAATAGTAATAATTTATCAATGATTTCGTTCATGATGGCCTCCGAAATACTCATTCCAGCCATAGCATAAGGCCAGAGGATAAGTTGTTACACCAGTAGTATTACATGACAGGCTTTTTATGTCAAATGGTTTTCTCGTAAGGAATTCAATGTTTACAAGGAAGGTCTGCTGTTATATGATAGGAAGGTCAAAGGACATTGGAGGAGACAATCCGAAGGTATTTATCAAAAGCCCTCGTGGCTGTCCATTGTTAGGAAGGAAATGATACCAAGGAGATTGGAAGGGAAGGATTTCATGAGAATAGTAGCAGAAGAAACCATGGCTTTGGTCATCGATTATCAGGAACGGCTGGTTCCTGTGATGTATCACACAGAGGAGCTGATCCGAAACAGCAGTATACTCCTTCAGGGGTTAAAGGCCCTTGAAATCCCTATGGTAGTATCCCAGCAGTATACGAAAGGACTCGGTATGACGGTCCCTTCCATTAGGGAGGCAGTAGGGGAGCACTTTACCTATCTGGATAAGCTTACCTTTAGCTGTGCTGAGGATATGCAGCTGCTCGGAAGGCTTCAGGAAATCGGCAGGAAGAATATTATTCTCTGCGGAATGGAAGCTCATATCTGTGTGCTACAAACCGCAATCGATTTGATTGCGAAGGGATTTACCGTGATATTGGTGGAGGACTGCATCAGCTCCAGAAGAGAAGCGGATAAGGCAGTGGCTGTTAGAAGGGCTGAGTCAGAGGGGGCAATCCTGACGACCTATGAAGCTATTCTGTTCGAGCTGACCAGAGTTGCTAAGACCGACGTCTTTCGGACAATATCGGGACTGACGAAATAAATCATTGTGAGGAAGTCGAAGAAGCATAGGCTTGCTGCCCTTCAGGGAGAATCTCTGTCGGGCATCGATCCCATGCTTTTTTTGCATGACAATTGTCATCCAATCTCGTGACAGAGTTCACTAGCAAAAACTAACTTATTTTTATATGATAGAGTCAGATGATACGCCAAGCGTAGCAAAAGAGTTTACAGGAGGTAGATTATGATAGTAAATGTAAAAGGATTAGTAAAGCGTTATGATAAACTGGTTGCTCTGGATTATCTGGACCTGGAGGTGAAGGAGGGAGAAATCTTCGGCTTACTGGGACCGAACGGTTCCGGTAAAACGACGGCAATTAACTGTATTCTGTCCCTTCTTAAGTATGATAAGGGAACGATTGAGATTTTTGGTAAGCCGATGGGACCGGATGAATATAAACTGAAGAAGGATATCGGCATCATTATGCAGAATGTAGCAGTGTTCGATGAGCTGACCGTATATGAAAATATCTCCTATTTCTGCAGCCTCTATATTAAGGATAAAGAGGAAGTAAAACGCCTGACTGAGGAGGCAATCGAATTTGTCTCCCTGGAGGATTATAGGAAGTTCCATCCCAAAAAATTAAGTGGAGGCTTACAAAGAAGGCTGAATATCGCCTGCGGTATTGTACACAAGCCAAAGCTGATTATCTTAGATGAGCCGACGGTAGCGGTTGATCCCCAGAGCCGGAATAAGATCCTGGAGGGGATTAGGAAGCTGAATGAGAATGGGGCCACGATTATCTATACCTCCCATTATATGGAGGAGGTGGAGCAGCTCTGTAGCAATATTGCCATTATTGATAAGGGTAAGGTAATTGCAAAGGGAAGCAAGGAGGAGCTGAAGGCAATGATCTCTATCGGTGAGAAGATCTCAGTAGAAGCATATCATATCACCGAACAACAGATGCACGATTTGAAGAGCCTTCCGAATATCTATTCTGTGGATTACCATGATAACCTGCTTGTGATAAAGTCAGGGAGGGGCAAAAACAACCTGGTCCAGGTGCTGCAATTCATGTCGGAGCAAAATATCAGCTTTGGAAGAATCCTTACAGAGCTGCCGACACTCAATGATGTATTCCTTGAAATCACAGGGAAAGAGCTAAGGGATTAGGAGCATGATGTTAAATATAGGAGCTGTGGATGGCAGCATGGAGGTATCATATGAGTTTTCGTTTATATAAGGCAAGACTGAAATGCATCGTACGAAATAAGGAGAGCATCTTCTGGAGCTTCGTGTTCCCGATCGCCCTGGCCACCTGTTTCTTCTTTGCATTTAATAATCTTTGGAGTGTTGAGTCCTTTCAGACAATTAACATCGCTTATCTCAGTAAGAATGAGGAACAGGAGCCTCTAAAGGAAGCACTGGAGCAAGCTGAGATTAGGGAAGGCACGAAGATGTTCCAGGTGATCTACCCCGGACGGGAGGAGGCCAGTAGCTTACTGGATAAGGATGAGATTGAGGCATACATCATCGGAAGCATGGATCCGGAGCTATATGTGAAGAGTAGTGAATTGAATGAAACGATTATCAAATCCTTCCTGGACAGCTATAAAAGGATGATGGCTACGACACAAAACATTCTCTCCAGTAATCCTGAGGCAATGAACCAGGGACTGATGGAGGAGCTGATGCAAACGAAGGAATATGTCAGAGAAATAAAGAATGAGAAGAAACCGGATGCGGTACTGATTTATTTTTATTCCTTACTTGCATTAACCTGTTTGTTTGCAGTGAATATAGGTCTTGACGAGGTCATCAATGTACAGGCAGACCAATCCGGAAGAGGTGCAAGAGTGAATGTGGCCCCGATCCGTAAGATGACGCTGTTCATAAGCAATTTAATGGCGGGCTTTACGGTTCATATACTCAGTATTCTGATCCTATTCATCTATATGAATAATATATTGGGAATTTCCTTCGGAGACAATCTGATCTATACCTTTGTTGTCTGCTTCATCGGATCCCTGGCCGGTATTTTCTTAGGAGCTACGGTTGGAGTATGGGTTAAGAAGAAGGTGAGCGTGAAATCCGCCATCTTAACCTCCATCGTAATGGGCGGTTCCTTTCTATCCGGAATGATGTTTGCAGATATGAAATATATTGTGGCGACAAAGGCTCCGTTTTTGAGCTATATCAATCCGGTCAACCTGGTATCAGATTCGCTCTATAGTCTGTACTACTATGATACCTATGAGCATTTTTATCTGAATATGGCGATCCTATGCTTCATGGTATTGGGGATGGGTGTATTATCCTATCTCGGATTAAGGAGGAAAACCTATGCAAGTATTTAAGACCTATTTTAAAATCATGAAGAAGCAGCTTTCTACCATCCTTCTTTATGGCTTAATGTTCCTGGGTATCAATATCATACTAACCTATGCAGTATTTAATAAAGAGAACAATACCCCTCAGTTTAAAACCTCCAAGGTACCGGTGCTGTTTGTCAATGAGGATCAGGAGAGCAGCCTCATCAGTAACTTCAAGGAATATCTAGGGAAGTATGTCACTTTTGAGACGATTAAAGAGGGTGAAAGAGCAAGGAAGGATGCTCTGTTCAGTAGAAAGGTATTCTATATTCTTACCATACCGCAGGGCTTCACAGAGGATATGCTGGCCGGTCGGGAGGTCCTTCTGAGCAAGGAAATTGTGCCTGATTCTGCGGATGCAATTTCTGTAGATACAGTCATCAACAATTATTTGAATACAGCGAGGCTCTATGTCAAGTATTTTCCTGGCAGCACCATGGAAGAGCTGAATACCCATATCAACAGTACGATGGCAGAGGACACCCCCGTATTCATTGATGCAAAACAGAACAAATCAGATTTAGTCTCCTGGGCCTTTAACAGCTATTATTATAATTACCTGGGATACATCATGATAACCTGCTTTATCCTGGCTGTGAGTAATGTGATGCTTTCCTTTCACGGAATTGATATCCGAAGAAAGCATTTTGCTTCCCCTTTGACAAGCAAAAGCTATAACGCCCAGTTGATTATTGCGAATCTCGTATTTGTTATGTGCTATCTGCTGGTATTCATGGTAGTCGGTTTTCTCTGTAATCCCAACCGGAAGCTGGATTTGAATCTGTTACTTACCTGGGGAAATGTCATACTGTTTGCCATGACGGTTTTAAGCATCAGCTACCTGATTGGAATTACAGTCAAGGCAAAAAATGCGGTCCAGGCACTATCCACCATGCTTTCCTTAAGTCTGGCTTTCCTAAGTGGAATGTTTGTACCTCAGCAGTTCTTAGGTGAACCGGTGCTTAAGGTTGCCAGCTTCACACCTGCTTATTGGTATGTGAAAGCCAATAATTCAATATCAGCATTAACGAATTTCAACTTTGAGAGCCTATCCGATATTTTGATATGCATGGTAATTCAGCTTGGCTTTGCTGTTGCTATCATTTCCATTGCTCTGGTGGTCAGCAAGCGTAAACGTCAGCAAGCAATCTGATGGGTACACTACAGCCCCTGTCCGTGTGCTTAGGATGTATAAATAATACAACCTGATGAAAGTTGCCTCGCAAAAAAACGCAAAAAGTCTTACGACAATTCTATCTATCCAGTGAGACTACAGTAGGCTATAATTAACCCATGCTTATTCTAAGTCCACTCCTCTCTTATTCAAGCCACCGATCCCGTGAACAGGGCGGTGGCCTTTTGATACCATGAGCACCTGTCACCGGAGCGCAATTAGGAAGGACTGCCCAATAACGAAAGGATTTCGAAACATAAGAGGATATGGTAAGATAAACATGCTTTACCGATGATTTGAAACTATTTGATACTTCATATTAGGAGGATATAAAGTGAAAAAAATCATGAATCCGGTTCTAAAAGGCTTTAATCCTGATCCCTCCATACTACGGGTTGGAGAAGATTACTATATTGCGACCTCGACCTTTGAATGGTTTCCCGGTGTTCAGATCCATCATTCCAGAGATCTGATTCACTGGAGGCTGCTTGCCCGTCCCCTGAACAGGAGGTCACAGCTGGATCTGGCAGGTGCCGCTAGCTCAGAGGGCGTATGGGCTCCCTGCTTAACCTATGATAAGGGAATCTTCTACCTGATCTATACCAATGTTAAGCTATGGACCTACGGCAGTGCCAGGGACCTACATAATTATATGGTAACTGCCACAGAGATTACCGGGGAATGGTCTGAACCGATTTATCTCAACAGCAGTGGCTTTGATCCTTCCCTGTTCCATGATGATGATGGGCGCAAATGGCTGGTGAACCAGCTGTGGGATCACAGGAAGGGCAGAAATCAGTTTGCCGGTATCGTTCTTCAGGAGTATTCACCGGAGGAGAAACGACTGATCGGTCCGATCAGAAATATCTTCCAGGGAACAGAGCTTGGGCTTGTGGAAGGCCCCCATTTGTATAAAAGAAACGGCTATTACTATCTTTTGACAGCGGAGGGAGGAACCCGCTTCAAGCATGCAGTAACCTTTGCCCGTTCCCGTAGCCTGGAGGGACCCTATGAGGTGCATCCCCACAATCCAATTTTAACCTCCTGGACGGATCCTTCTTTGGTCCTTCAGAGAGCAGGACACGGATGCCTGGTGGAGACAGCGGAAGGGGAGTGGTATCTGGCACATCTCTGCGGCAGGCCCATACCATCCAGAGGCCGTTGTACCCTGGGCCGTGAAACAGCGATTCAAAAAATGGTATGGCGGGAGGATGACTGGATCTATCTCGAGGCAGGAGGTAATCATCCCCTTGTCGAGGTGCCTGCACCCAAGCTCCCTGAAACAGCCTGGGAAATGGAACCGGCCAGAGATGAGTTTGACAGTCCGAAGCTGAACCTTCATTTCCAGACACTCCGGGTACCGCTAACTGAGGAGTATCTTACCCTGAAGGAGAGGCCGGGATACCTTAGACTGAGGGGAAGCGAATCCTTAGGTTCCAGATTCCACCAGAGTCTGGTGGCAAGGAGGCAGCAGGCTTTTTGCTATACCGCAGTCACAGTTGTGGAGTTTCATCCTGAGCTGTTCCAGCAGATGGCAGGATTGGTAACGCTGTATGACAATCATAACTTCTACTATCTTCATATAACCCATCTTGAGGGAAAGGGCAAGATTATCGATATCCTAAAGAGGGATGCCGGAGTTTTTGATGAGCCGATTGCGGATAAAATTGTGATTGAAGGATGGGAGCGGTGCTATCTTAAGGTAGAGGTGGACTATCATATATTACAGTTTTCTTATTCCAAGGATGGTGAGGAGTGGAGGAAGATCGGTCCCCAGTTCGATGCCAGTATCTTGTCGGATGAGTATACAGAACCGAATCGATTTACCGGGGCCTTTGTTGGCCTGTGCTGCCAGGACCTTTCCGGTCAGAGGAAGGAAGCAGACTTTGATTTTTTTGAATATATCGAAAGAACTTGAAAATCCTCCGTATCCTGAATATAGTGCTCAGGATACGGAGGATTTTTCTTTATTTGATCGGAGAACAAAATTGCTATCACTTATACTGCATGAATTTCCATGCTGCTAGGAAGCGATTGATCAATGGTCTTGGAAGTACTGGAACCATTTCAGAAAGTTATAATTCGATATCCTCAGGGAGATAGACGCAGATATCCTGAAAACGGTCGCTAAAAGCTGCACAGTATTCATAGGAGGCATCCCCATATTCAATGTAATGCCTGATATCCTCCTTCCGAGGAGAGGTCTTAGGTATCAGCGGGACCCCGAAGGAGTTTACTGCGATATGGCCCTCCGGTAGCTTACAACGGATATTTCCTCCGTCTATAATCACCTTCCTGCCGGAATTTCCAATGGACAGGGGATAGGAAGCATAAAGTTCTGAAAATAGGATACCGTTCTTAATACGAATATTACCGGAACCGCTATAGTCACCGATGCCAACAGCATAGGTTCCTTCGGCATATATATTGATTGCTCCGTTATGGATTCCAATATCAATACATCCTCCGATACCGCCAATTCCCGTACAGGTATAAGCGGTATTATGGATATCAATGGAGCCACCTGATACTGAAATGTAGCCCTCACCATCTGCTTGGGCACCAATGGCTGCAACTCTGTTACCCTCGCACCGGATTTTTACTTTCCCACTGGATTTTATCCCAACATTGCCTTGCAGACAACCAATGGCCGCGGTCTTCGTTGAAGTGGTTTTGACCATAAGATTGCAGTCCCCTATGATGACATCTGCTTTTCCTTTGAAATTACCAACGCCGACTGCTTCATTACCGCTGATCTCCACCTGGATATTACCGGAGGCCAGTGTGATTTTATTATTTCCCGGATTTCGGCCACCACCGATACCGACCACTTCTTCACCATTGCTGTATACCTTTATCGTACCTGATCCGGCCAGTGTAATATTACCGTAGCATTGCTCGGCCGTTCCTCCAATTCCGGTCCCGTATATTTGATTTGATTGAATGGTTAGGTTTCCGTCACCGATGATGGTCAGATCAGAGGATTCAGGAACATAGATACCGTCTTGGAACAGATAGCTGTCTCCCTTTAGCTTTAAAATGACACTGCAGTTTTCGCCGAGGGACAAGGGAGGTTCATTGGCTCGCAGGCTGACAGAGTCTAAGGTGAGCATGCATTTTAAGTGATCTGTTATATGTACTCTGAAATCCAGTACCTGATCTGCTTCGCCCTTTAAAGTGATCTCCTTATCGTTGATTACAAGCTCTGAATAATCGCTCTTACTCAGATCTGATAAGGACAGAATAACGGATTCGTTTGCCGTCTCGAATGCCTTCCTGAAGAGGACTTCCTGATAAGATTTCTTATTGATTGCATATACGGTATCGAGGCATTCATCCGGAATGGTTTGTATTAAAACAGGCTTCGGCCGACCGGTATAATAACCCTGAATATAGTCCACACCCAGTCTTATGACATAGACAAATTCATCATAGGTCTCTATTCCTTCTGCAATCGTCTTGATATGGTTTTTTGAAGCGAAGCTGATAATATTGGAAACCAGGTGCTGCTTTCTTGGGTCATCATTAATGTTTCGTAAGATGGACTGGTCTATCTTAACATAATTTGGACTGGTATTTAGCAGAATAGCATCATTGGAATAGCCGGAGCCATAATCATCAAGAGCCAGCTGGCATCCGGAATTCCTAAGTCTCCTTCTGATGGAACGAATCCCCGTATCATCAATAAAGGAGGATTCTGTTATTTCCAGAACGACGTTTTCAAATAGTGGTCCGTACTCTTTATATAAATGTTCAAAATCCTCATCCTTCATCAGGTGATTGGAGAGACTATTGATAAATAGCTTTTTAAACCCGAAGGTATTCAGATTCTCTCCCATAATCCTCAGGGTGTTGGTAAAGGTAAGCTTTTCGATATCGTAAAGCCTGTTTTCCCTCTCTGCAATCTCCAGAATTTCATTTGGAGACAAAGCAATGGTTTCATCTGTTCGCATGAGGGCTTCATAGGCGAAGACCTCTCCTGTTTTGGCATTTACGATTGGCTGGAAGTGGTATTGAAAGAGGTTTTCATCGACAAGTAGATTGAATTGCTTAAATTTCTTAGCATCCAAATTTGCGAGGCTGCTTAAAAAATATTCCTGTAGCTCTTTAATTTTCAACATATTTTGCCTCAAGAGAACCATGGAGACCAGGAAAGGGAGAAATCCAAAAGCAGCCAGGCTGATGCTGGTAGTAGCTTCACTTAGGTTAAATAGTAAAAGCAGTAGGGATAGGATTAACGACAGGAAAGAAAGAAAAAATAAAAAGACAACGGCAATACCTCGTCTATGAATGCTCTTGAGATCTTCGTATCTTCTGTTCATTAGTACTCCTTATTTATAACACGCCGAACGATACCTTAGTTACTTCATCCGCAATTACAAAATTAGTAAAATAACGTCAAAAATACCGGTGTGAAGATCAGTACTAACTAGTGAAAATGTGGATACATATAATACTTATCTGTTTGGTATAAATAATATCAGTTACACGATTTTGTATTCTATCACTGGAGATTCTACTTGTCAATCCTCTATGACAATATTTAGGCAGAATGTACTGAATTATAGGAATATTAAGGAATGAAACAGAGTGCTCCTTCCTTTTATTTTCAAAAAGAGAACAATTGTTTGGAAATGTATTGACATAAAGTAGGAGCTTTGATACAATCAATACAAGAACAGATGTTTGGGTGTCGGAGGGTGCTATGGTTATTCAGGAGAATATGACAATTCAAAAAAAGCTTGAGATTTTATCCGATGCTGCAAAATATGATGTAGCCTGTACCTCCAGCGGCGTTGATCGGAAGGGGAGTCAGAACGGCATGGGTAACAGCCTGGCATGCGGAATATGTCACAGCTTTTCCGCTGACGGAAGATGCATCTCATTGTTAAAGGTATTATTTACGAATGAATGTATATTCGACTGCAAATACTGTGCTAACCGCTCCTCCAATGATGTCGTTAGGACTTCCTTTACTCCACAGGAATTATGTGAGCTGACCATGGAATTCTATCGTAGGAATTATATTGAAGGTTTATTCTTAAGCTCGGGCATCCTGATCAGTCCGAACCATACGATGGAACTGATCCTGGAGGCACTCAGGATGCTTCGTGAGGTCTATCATTTTAACGGATATATTCATTGTAAGGCTATTCCCGGTGCTGATCCGGCACTGATAGAGCTGCTGGGCTGGTATACCGACCGAATGAGCATCAATCTGGAGCTTCCGACAGCGGAGAGCCTAAAGGAGCTGGCTCCCCATAAGAATCGTAAGAATATCTTAAAACCAATTCGCCAGATCCAGCTAAGAAGGGAGAGTGGCAGCAGGTACCTTGGGCTTACTGACGGAATTACAGAAGGAAGGAAGCTGATTACCGGGAAACAGGATCCGGATATCAGGGAGATTATTACCTCCGAAACCGGAATTGTACCTCACAGGCAGCAACCGGTGGCTCGACGCAGGTTCGTTCCTGCCGGTCAGAGTACGCAGATGATTATCGGAGCTACGAAGGAAAGCGATTATCAGATCATGTCAGTATCCGAAGCATTATATGATCACTTCGATCTAAAGAGAGTATTTTACTCCGCCTTCATGAATGTGAATCAGGACAGCAATCTACCCTCCACTACGGAAGGACCGCCACTATTACGGGAGCATCGTTTATATCAGGCAGACTGGCTGCTAAGATTTTATGGTTTTCGGACCATGGAGCTACTGGATGAGAAGAATCCGAATTTTAATGTTTTTTTGGATCCCAAATGCGATTGGGCACTCCGGCATCTGGAGCAGTTTCCGGTTGAGGTGAATCAAGCAGATTATTATACCCTGCTCAGAGTACCCGGAATAGGTACGAATTCAGCCCAGCGCATTGTGATGGCGAGAAAAAGTGCGGTATTGGATTTTAAGGATCTGAAGCGGCTGGGGATTGTGTTGAAGAGAGCAGTATATTTCATAACCTGTAACGGTAGGATGCTGTACCCGGTGAAAATCGAAGAGGACTTCATTACCAGGCAGCTATTGGCGCTGAAGGACCAGCTTCCCTTCGGAGTGGATAAGGATATTACCTACCGTCAGCTTTCCCTGTTTGACGATGTTCGTTTTCAGGCAGATCAGAAGACCTATGTGAAGCTGGCAAGTATCTGAAATAACACTGATGGAAGGATCAGAAGGGGTAACTATGGGATTATGTTTTTGTTGGTAAAGGAAGCGATCGTATGAAGCTAACCAGAATTTATGTATGTGAAGATAGTATAGACGGAATATTTACTGCGGTATATCAGGCTTGGAGCTCCGGTTATGGGCATGCCAATATCAAGCTTGAAGAGAAATGTGACCAGAATCATTATTCCAATATGGAGCTGTTCTCAGAATATATCCAGATAGAGACGGATTATGGATTATCCCTGAAGGTGGCTAAGGCAGTGAAGGAGAAGATATCCGAGGAGGCTTATGAGATCATCTGCAGGGTAGCCCTGTCCGATTATCAGGGGAAAGCAGATTTGATCTATCGGTTTATGATATTAGGCTTTGCTGCAGGTCCTGGCATCCTACAGCATTTAAGCAATGAAGTGGTAGCCGGTATTTTCAAGATTAGCCGCTTTGTGGGCAATGAGACGCATCATATGCTGGGCTTTATCCGATTTTCTGAACAGGAAAACGGTCTTCTGATCAGTGTGATCCACCCTAAGAATAATGTACTGTCTATGGTTACGCCGCATTTTGTGGATCGTATGCCGAGAGAACGGTTTATTATTTATGATGGTAATCGGAATATCGCATCCATCCATATTCCCGGGAAGCCCTGGATCCTGATAGGAATGGAGAATTTCCCGGATCGGGAATTTGGAATCGCCTCTTATGAAGAGGATGAATATCAGGATCTTTGGAGGATATTCTTTAAGCATATTACCATTCAGGAAAGGACAAATCTGAAGCTTCAGCGTAATAATCTGCCCTTACGTTTCCGAAAGGATATGACAGAGTTTAGAATAACTGCCGGTACTTTATCATAATGCTTTTCATGTGAAATGAATCATGAATTTTTAACCTATTATGATTAATGTCCCTATGAAAATTAATCTTTTCTATGACTATCGTCATATTGAAAATATGTATAATTACAATATTCCGTGACATACTATCCACGTAAATCAAATAACCTTATAGGAGGAGTATTGATGAAAAAAAGATTATGCATATTAATAGCTTTATGCTGTGTAGTCTTAATAGCCTTTACCGCATGTACTACGGACAATGGCAAGACAAACAATTCCGCAACTGAAAATAACACCGGCAAAAAAACCGATGGTGGAACCACAGGTGGAACTACCGGCGGAACAACAAATGGAACAATGAACGGAACCACAGGCGGAACAGGAACCACAGGTGGAACTGGTACGACAGGTGGAACAGGTACGACAGGTGGAACAGGCACGACTGGTGGAACAGGAACCACAGGCGGAACAGGAACCACAGGTGGAACAGGAGCTTCAGTTACACCTACAAGAGCTGCTGGAACAACTGGAACAACAACGAGATAATAGAATATCCTCTTAGGTTACAATATAATCTAAGAGGATGTTTTTATTTCTTCTCCATTGCGCATTGCTTGCAGGTACCGGTAATTTGGATCAGGTGATCCTTAATGATAAAACCATCTTCTTCAATGGCATGTTCGATTTCGTGGATTGGGCAGGAGGGCAGATCAAATACCTTTTTACAATCATCACATAGGATAAAATGCTTGTGTTCATTACTGTCCGCTTTGATCCGGTAGAACACTTCATTATCGTTATAATGATACTTATCAATAAGATTTTGGGAAACTAGGGCATCTATGTTACGGTAAATAGTCGATTTTGCGATTCTGGGCATATCCTGTGTTATTCGTAGATAAATCTCATTAATTGAAATGGGACGGTCTGCTTCCTTTAATATAGCAAGAATCAGTTGCTTTTGTCTTGTATTTCTGGAGGTTTCCATTCTATCACATCCTTAAATGTTATCACATATTTCTTTTATATGGTTCGATTTCTATGAATATCAATAGCAAGTCATTGATGATTTATCAGTATAATCCATACCGATGATTCATGTTATACGAAGCAATGCAATTGATATAGATCACATTCCCTACGGTTTCTTATAAGCTCACCGCATTTTCTCATACCAAGCTTAGCTGCCAGCTGTTGAGAAGGAATATTCTGCTTATCTATGACAGTTGTGATACGATCGGGCTGATAGTGCTTTGAAAAGTATTGGATCACGGCATCCGCAGCTTCATAAGCATAGCCCAATCCACGATACTCCGTAGCAATCAGATAGCTAAGTTCATATTCCCCGACACCATTTATTTCTTTTTGTTCGATACCGCAGCAGCCGATCAACTGCTTGTTGTCCGACAGGAATACACCCCATTGCCCATATCCGTAGTACCTGTAAATATTCCTGATATAGGATTTAAGCCGTTCAGCCTCCGCCTCGGGTGAAGCGGATACCTCGTCACGGGTGGCTGTGATATCTAAGTCCTTCAGAATATGGTATAGGGCTTCGGCATTGGAGACATCCAATTCCTTAAGGATAAGCCGCTTCGTACGGACAATATCGGAGGGAGCCCAATGATCTTCCCGGTATACACGATGGATGAACTCATAATCTACTTCATCAAAGCCCTCCACAAGGTAGGAGGCCTTACTAAGATCCTGATCACCGGAGTTTGGATTACAGTATCCGATACAGGTCATACCTGCCGCATAAGCAGCATTGACTCCATTCTTTGAATCCTCGATCACGATGCATTCCTCAGGAGTGATTCCGAGGAGCCTGGCTGCTGCCAGAAAGATATCCGGGGCAGGCTTTGGGCGTTCAAATTCCATGCCGGAGACATATCCCTCAAAGTAATCATTTATATGAAGAGAATCCATCACATATTTAATATCCTCTGCCGGTGAGGAGGAGGCAATAAATAATTTCAAACCATGGGAATACAGATTTTTTATTGTATCGATCACATAAGGAACAGCCGGATAACCTTCTGAGGACCTGAGGGCTTCCTTCCAATCCTTATTTGCTTTCAGCAGCTCCTCCGGAGAGACGGGGAGTGAGAACTCACTGACCATCCTCTGACACATATGAAGGGTGGTGGAGCCGATGAATTGTGAACAATAATCTATTGATATATCGACATGATATTGCTTCAGGGCTAGGATGGCAGCCTTGGCATGCAAGGGCTCACTGTCGATGATAACACCATCCATATCAAATATTACAGCTTTTAGCAAGGGACTACCTCCAAGTAACTGACGACAAAGCAATCAGTAATCATCTATCCAGATAGTATACATCTTTTCTTTGGGGCTTTCAACCAAAAAAAGCAGAGGCCGACATAGGTTCAGCCTCTGCGGTTCAATATTTTTTCAAAGATGAGTCCGGTCAGAAACCAGACGGGGGCATAATCAAGCCGGATTACACCCTTCAGGTTAAGCTTTGCTTTGCTGTAATCCCAAGGACATGCTTTATATTTCTTCAGAATGACACCACTGGTGTACTCTGCAAGATAAATGAGTATCAGATAGACACCTCCCCTACAAATTGCACTCCTTTTCTTCAGCCTACTGCAGATGGGTGTTAAGAAAGCGGCCAGCCCGTAGATGGGAAACATCCAAACGGAGGTGTGGCAGGCAAGGGTCCGATCCTTGTGCTTTCGGATGGAATTTATACCTGTCCAGAAGCATTCCAGACACCAGCCACATAATCCGCAAAGTAAGAAATCATTGACAAAATGTTTTTTCATAGCGATAGTATTAGCAGAAGCTTATTTCCTATACCGTTGAAGGGTAAGAAAATGACAAAAGTACTCATGGTAGGAGTAGGTAGGATGCTAGAAAGTATAAGGTTATCATATGAACAAAGGATTGGAGCTCTGCTTCAAGTCTGAATACCAGTATATGATACAATGAATAAGAAATCAGGGAGGGTTTACGATGGAAATTGAGAGGAAGTATAGGGTTTGTGAAATGCCCGGGGAGTTAGCCATCTATCCCAGTAAGAGGATCGAACAGGGGTATCTGTGTCATAATCCAATCCTTAGGATTCGCAAGAGTAATGAGGATTATTATCTTACTTATAAATCTAGAACCGGTCATAAGAAGAAGGGTGGAGCCATCATCAGAAATGAGGTGGAGTTGCCCCTGACAGAGGAAGCGTATCTGACCCTAAGAGCCAAAACGGAAGGGAACATGGTATATAAAACTCGCTATCTAATTCCAATAGCGGAGGAACTCACTGCTGAGCTGGATGTTTTTGAGGGCGTGTTAAGCGGACTTATTTTTGTGGAGGTAGAATTCCCGGATGAAAAGGCCGCAGATGATTTTACTCCTCCGGCTTGGATGGGGGAGGAGCTGTCCGGAGACAAACGCTTTTCTAATTATTATTTATCAAAATTATCCTCCTGTGAGGAGCTCTTATCATAAAACAATCAGGTTCTTTGGATATGAAGCATTGTATTTGACATAATAGTAATGTACCTGTGAGATCATCACGTAATAAGGAGGAATTATGCCAAAGGACAGTCAACCGGATCAAAAGAAGGCTAGGATTGAGAAAGCAAAGGGACAGACACCACTTACGAAGGAGAACCAGAACAAGAATAAAAATGCAAAGCGTCAATCCATTTCGCATAATGATGTTTAAGCTTTCGTAGGAATAGCAAGGGCTAAGTACTTGAGTGCATTATGGTGACAGTAAGGAGGTATTTATGGCAAAAGCAGGGATGCGAAGACCCGATCCAAGGGCACCTCATGGAACCGAAGGGCGACAGAGGATGAATATTCCGAAGAATGAGCTAGAACCTGTACCGGAAATCCAGGGAAAGGCGAAGGCGGGACACGAAAAAGCAAAGCCCATCCGTAGACCGGGACAGGATGAGCACTAAAACAAAGCAGAAGCTCTTTGAGGAGCTGCAGCAACACCTTCTAGAGGATGCCAGACCTTCGGAATATATCAGCGAGATATCGAAGCTTCCATTGTTTCAGGAATTTCCCTTTCAGCTGCTTCATGACCTAAAAAATACGGAGCAATCTGCCATACACCACCCGGAGGGAAGTGTATGGAACCATACCCTGTTGGTTGTGGATGAAGCAGCATTGGTAAAAGATCAGAGTGAGGAGGGTAAAGCCTTTATGTGGGCGGCCTTACTTCATGACATCGGAAAACCGGAAACAAGCAGATACCGTAAGGGGAAGATCACTGCCTATAATCATGATACCTTAGGAGCAGTGAGAGCGGAGGAATTTCTTCGGGAGTTTTCAGCTGAGGATGAACTGATCAGAAGGGTGACAGGGCTGATCCGCTATCATATGCATATGCTATATGTTCTTAAGAAGCTTCCCTTCGGTAATCCTGAAAGGATGCTGCAGGAGGTGGCACCACGGGAAATCGCTTTGCTTTGTAGGTGTGACCGCTTAGGAAGAGCAGGTGTGGACCGGCAGGAGGAGGAGAAGAACTATAGAGAGTTTTATCAGATCATCAGCAAGAGCAACCGGTAGAAGAGGGAAGTGAATAGTTATACGATTTTAGGTATCAATGGATTTTGTTCATAATTGCTCAAATACAGATACTGACAACGTTATACGACTTTGAACCTAAGTAGTATATCCGTATCAGTATCTTTTTTTATGCATAAAGTGATATAATTGTTATAAATATTCATATATAATGAAAAAATCTATGTAAAATGCTGAAATATAAGGTGGAATAAGGCTTAGCAAAAATATCGCTGGATTTTTTAAGTACTCTGGCATATAATTATAGCTAACGTTGTTCCGTTAGGCTTAAAATTTTTGAAATGAGGTTAATCAGATGGCAGATAATTATATGTATACGATTACCAAGAAGGAAAGCCTTGCCGATTCCATCTATCTGATGGATGTCAGGGCTCCCAGAGTGGCGAAGAACTGTTATCCCGGTCAGTTTGTTATTGTTAAGCTGGACGAGAAGGGCGAAAGAATTCCATTGACGATATGTGATTATGACAGAGAAGCCGGAACAGTTACGATTGTATTTCAGGCCATCGGATCTTCCACACAGCAAATGGCAAAATATGAGGTGGGGGGAGCATTCCGGGATTTCACCGGACCTCTGGGCCACAGATCAGAGTTAATTGATGCTCCTAGGGAAGAAATCCTTAAGAAAAACATTTTATTTGTAGCAGGAGGTGTTGGTGCGGCTCCTGTATATCCTCAGGTAAAGTGGATGAAGGAAAACGGCTATGAGGTGGACTGTATCATTGGTGCGAGAAACAAGGAGCTAATTATTCTGGAGCACCGGATGAAGGACTACGCTAAGAATGTTTACATAACAACCGACGACGGTTCCTATGGGTTTCAGGGAAATGTAAACGATTGCATAAAGGACCTAGTACAAAATCAAGGAAAGCAGTATGATCTTGTGATCGCAATCGGTCCTATGATCATGATGAAATTTGTATGTATACTGACCAAGGAATTGGGAATTCAGACCATTGTAAGTATGAATCCGGTTATGGTTGACGGTACCGGTATGTGCGGAGCCTGCAGACTTACAATTGGAAATGAAGTGAAATTCGCCTGCGTGGATGGGCCTGAATTTGATGGTCATTTGGTTAATTTCGATGAAGCAATGAAACGGCTACAGATGTATAAATCAGCAGAAGGAAAAAAGGTTCTTCGGGAGCGAGAGGGAGATACCCATCACAGTCAAAGCTGTGGCTGCCACGAGGAATAAACAATTTATGGTAATGTCCGCTGTATAATGGAGGTTATAGAATGGATGTATTAAAGAAGGTTCCGATCAAGGAGCAGGACCCCAAGGTTCGTGCCCATAATTTTGATGAGGTATGCCTTGGTTATAATATGGAAGAAGCAAGAGCAGAAGCGGGACGCTGTATACAGTGCAAGAATCCGAAATGTGTTTCCGGGTGTCCGGTATCCATTGACATTCCGGGCTTTATTCAGGAGCTTGTAAACGCTGATGTGGAAGCTGCCTTTCGGGTGATCGGGAAATATTCCGCACTTCCGGCAGTCTGTGGCAGAGTGTGCCCACAGGAAACTCAGTGTGAGGAACGATGCATCCGCGGTATCAAGGGTGATCCGGTGTCCATTGGTAAGCTGGAGCGTTTTGTGGCTGATTGGGCAAGGGAGAATAAAATCACACCGGAAATGCCTAAGGAGAAGAAGGGAATTAAGGTTGCAGTGATTGGCTCCGGACCGGCGGGACTTACCTGCGCCGGCGAGCTGGCGAAGATGGGCTATGAGGTAACAATTTTTGAAGCACTCCATGAGCCGGGCGGAGTACTGGTTTATGGTATCCCGGAATTCAGGCTTCCTAAGGATAGTGTGGTACGTACCGAGGTTGAGAATGTGTTGGCATTGGGAGTTAAGCTGGAGACCAATGTGATAATTGGCAAATCCGTAACGATCGACGAGCTGATGGAGGAGGAGGGCTTTGAGGCGGTATTTATCGGCTCCGGTGCCGGACTTCCGAAATTCATGGGCATCCCCGGAGAAAATGCCAATGGTGTATTCTCTGCAAATGAATACCTCACCAGGAATAATCTGATGAAGGCCTTTGATTCCAGCTATGATACACCGATTATCACGGGCAAGAAGGTTGCTGTCGTCGGTGGCGGCAATGTGGCGATGGATGCTGCGAGGACAGCATTACGTCTTGGGGCTGAGGTTTACATTGTATACCGCAGAAGTGAGGTGGAGCTTCCGGCCAGAGTGGAGGAGGTGCATCATGCGAAGGAGGAAGGCATTATCTTTCAGCTGCTGACCAATCCGACAGAGATCTTAGTAAATGAGAACGGCTGGGTATCCGGAATGCGCTGTGTCAGGATGGAGCTTGGAGAGCCGGATGAATCCGGTAGAAGAAGACCGGTGGAGAAGAAGGATTCAGAATTTGTACTGGAGGTGGATACAGTGATTATGTCCCTCGGGACCAGTCCTAACCCGTTGATTTCTTCAACAACTGCGGGACTTACCACCAGTAGGCATAAATGTATAATCGCAGAGGAAGCAAGCGGACAGACTTCACGAGAGGGAGTTTTCGCAGGTGGTGATGCGGTAACCGGTGCAGCTACTGTAATTCTTGCAATGGGAGCCGGAAAATCGGCGGCTAAGGGGATTGATGCTTACTTATCTTCTAAGCACAAATAAAGAGCTTGAAAAAATACATTGTGAGCATACGACATACCATTGGAGGACATATGGGCGCTTATGGGTTTAATCAGACGATTGTTGCTATCGCTATAGCGGCCGCAATCGGGATACTGCTGTGGATAGTGCTACTGTTCTCCCGGCTCCGGAAATCGAAGCGGAGGTCGGAACTGATAGAGCGGGAGCATAAGAAACTGAAGGAAAATTACCGTGATCTCGAGACGGTCTATGAAGCAACGCAAAAATCCCTGAATGAGCTAACTGTAAAATATGATGAGCTGAATAAGAACAGGGATAATATGAAGAAGCTGGCATATACAGATTATCTCACTGAGCTTCCGAATAGAACTGCATTTACAGAGATGCTGGATAATGTCATGCTTACAATCCGTAGTGAGGAAGTCGTAGGAATCATGGATATTGACTTGGATAATTTTAAGCATATCAATGATACGCTGGGACACTCCTATGGGGATGAGCTGCTGATCGATGTAACCTACCGCCTGAAGCAGGCCATGGATGAGAATGATTATCTGGCGAGAATTGGTGGGGATGAATTCATAGTGCTTACTCAAAACCTGAAGGATACGGCTTCCTATGAAGAGAAAATACGTAAAATCAGAAATGTATTCAGTTATCCCTTTATTCTGACGACTAAGGAATATTTTGTTACCGTTAGTATCGGAGTTGCATTTGCCCCGAAGGATGGTAAAACTTCACAGACCCTGATCAAGAATGTTGACTCCGCGATGTATGTGGCGAAGGCAAATGGAAAAAACACCTATGCTTATTTCGATCATACCTTTAACCGTAAGCTGACAGAGAAGATAGAGATCCAATCGGAGCTCAGGAAGGCAATCGAGCGAGATGAATTTGTCCTGTTTTATCAGGCACAGATGGATCTTGAGACAAAGAATGTGGTTGGCTTTGAAGCGTTGATACGTTGGAATCATCCTACCAAGGGTTTGGTCGGACCGGATGAGTTTATCTATCTGGCAGAGGAGACCGGGTTGATTGTACCCATAGGAAAGTGGGTGCTTCTGACAGCCTGTAAGCAGCTGAAGCAGTGGACAATCGATGGCTATAAGGATATCCATATGGCAGTAAATCTTTCAGGCAGGCAATTTAAGGATAAGGATTTTGTTAAGCTGGTATGCGATACAATTGAAGAGACCGGAATTGATCCCAGCAGACTGGAGCTTGAGATTACTGAGACAGTGGCACTGGATGATCTGGAATATACCATTGCTACCATTAAGGAGCTTAAGAGCCTCGGAGTTAATTTCTCTCTGGATGATTTCGGAACCGGTTACTCCTCCATGAATTACCTGAAGCGATTACCGGTCAGCAACCTTAAGATTGATAAGAGCTTCTTAGATACCGTGATGGAGGACCAGAGTGACCAGAGAATTGTCCAGACAATTATTACATTGGCCAAAAACCTGAATCTGTTTGTCATTGCCGAGGGTGTGGAACGGGATGACCAGGAGCAATTCCTGCAGGAGGCAAGCTGTAATAAGGCACAGGGCTTCTTATACAGCAAGCCGGTACCGAAGGAGATGGCGGAGCAATTCATAATAAATCGGATGAAGGATGGAAAGCTATTATGACATAGGAACAAGAGGAAGCAGTTGCTGAGCTTCCGGACTGATTGGGCCGACTTTTAAAGGAGCGTATGGAGAAACGAATGAACTTCAAAAGATTACCTATCTTTCTTACAATACAGGGAGGCTGCTATGCAGTCTTCCTTTTTCTGGACCTAAGGGGGGATCACCTCAGCCTAACCACAGGGATCAAGTTCAGCGTCATCCTGCTTTGCTTCGTATATAGCTTATGGGTGAGAGAGGGTAACGGAGCAAGGGATTTATACCTGATCCGTTTGGCACTTTTTTTTACATTGATTTCTGATTTTATCATTTTATTACTTCCGGCTAAGGCATATCTCTATGGAGTAGGCTCCTTTCTCATTGTCCAGCAGCTATACGGAGTCAGGCTAAAATGTAGCGATAACCGCAGAAGAGGCTTGAAGGAGAGCTCCGGCTTTCTTGCCTCTTTGTTGCTTCGTCTGACGATAGAGCTGATGATAGCACAAGTTCTTCTTCTAGGTCTGGCGCAAGTCGGAGTAAGGCGGAACAGCCTAATGACTGCCTCCGTATTCTATATTGTATGTCTGATCCATAATGTAATCACTTCCGTCCGGTTAGCGATCCGTAGGCCCCGCGAAATCAGCAATACGATCTTTGCTGTAGGTTTAGTATTCTTCCTGCTTTGTGATATCAATGTGGGATTATTCAATCTTTCCGGCTTTATAGACTTTACGGGAGTAACAGCAGAGTTCCTTTACCAAATAGCCTCCCTGCTTATGTGGACCTTCTATGCGCCGTCCCAGATTCTGATTGCACTGAGTGCTGAACGGTTACCGTCAAAAATTACAAAAAATCGAAAAAAGATTATGTAAAAATATGTCATACAAAGGCTTGCCTAGGGCAGGCTTTTTTGATACAATAGATTTGTTCCGGAGACTTCAAAAAGTAAAGTTCGAAATCTGTTCTTAATTTCTTCACTCCTAATTATCTTCAATCCTAAATACGTTCACTCCTAATAATCTTCAATTCTAAAATGCGTTCAATCCTAAAAATGTTCAATTCTAAATGTGTTCAATCCTATAATTGTTCAATTCTAAAAATGTTCAAATCTAATTTAGTTCAACCCATCACTCTGATCCCAAGCAAGAAAACAAAGTTATAAGCAGCCGGAATAGCTACAGAGGATACCTCTGGGTCTATACTGCTAAGAAAAATTTCATATGAGGAGGTAAGTTATGCTGTCTGTATTAATGGAAGAGATGTTAGATTATGATTCCTTCGTCAGCACCATACTGTTGATCATGAAGAATAGAATGGGAGACGGTTATGATGTGCGGATTTATAAGGTCATGAAGAACAATTCCCTGGAGCTTCATAGCCTGGTCGTACGTAAGGAGGATAAAAACATTGCGCCGAATATCTATCTGAAGTCTTATTATGAGGCATATTTGGAGGGAATATCCCTGGAAGAGATCGCTGACAGGCTCTGTATGATATACAGCAGCAGCCAGATACCGGAATTTCATCAGGGTTTTTCCTATACCTTTGAGGAAATGCGCCCGTATCTATTTTTCCGTTTGGTAAGCTATGAGAAGAATCAGAAACTATTGGAGACGGTACCGTATTTCCGCTATCTTGATCTGGCAGTCACCTTCCACTGTCTGGTAAGGGATGATGAGGAGGGAATCGGAACGGTCAGAGTAACCAATGAGCATATGGGGCTATGGGAGATTACGTTGGAGGAGCTAAAGAACTATGCAATGCTGAATACGGAGAGACTGTTCCCCGCTACCATAAAAAGCATGGAAGAGGTGCTGCTTGGGATGCTGAAGGACACAACCCCTAACGAGGCAGAGGAGATGAAGCAATTACTTTCCCTAGAGGATAGGTCTCAGGAGGCAGGAGATGAACATTATCGGCCAAGTATGTATATTCTATCAAACAAAAAGGGAATCAATGGGGCCTCCTGTCTGTTGTACAAGGATGTAATCCGTAGCTTTGCAAAGAGACACAGAACCGATTTGTTTATGTTGCCAAGTAGCATCCATGAGATCATCCTGATTCCCAGAGATAAGAATATGAAGATAGAGGGCTTAAGCAAAATGGTGGAGGAGGTTAATCGCACTCAGGTGGCTGAGGAGGAAGTTCTATCAGACCATGTGTATTATTACTCCTTGGAGAAGGATACGATATTCCTATAGTACTCACTTATGACTGCAAAGCAGTTACTCCGTGGATGAGCCGGGAAACGGCTGTTCAAAGAGGTGGCTGCTTTGGCAGTCATTTTATTCCTATAATATATTACATTCCTAACATTTGGTGCCCTGGTAGATTCTTTGGTTTTGGGATAATCCTACAGAAATGGTAAATAAATCATACAGTATAGCCAACAAATTATTTAAGAAACTTTAATAGTTATATATTTTTTATGTTTCATAATTTTATATAATGTGCTATAATAATGAATCGACGAATAAAAACATAAAATGAGTCATACCAGAAGTATTGGTATAAGTGTTCAAATTTTAAGGAGGACATTTCAATGGCAAGGAAAATGAAAACAATGGATGGTAATACTGCTGCGGCACACGTCTCATATGCATTTACCGATGTTGCAGCTATCTATCCGATTACGCCTAGCTCAAATATGGCTGAAGCGACCGATAAATGGGCCGCAGAGGGGAAGAAGAACATCTTTGGGCAAGAGGTTAAGGTGGTTGAAATGCAGTCAGAAGCTGGTGCGGCAGGAGCAGTTCACGGTTCACTGGCAGCAGGTGCATTAACTACTACTTTTACTGCATCACAGGGTTTGTTACTTATGATCCCGAATATGTATAAGATCGCAGGTGAATTACTTCCGGGCGTTATCAATGTATCAGCCCGTGCAGTAGCCAGCCATGCATTATCCATCTTCGGAGACCATTCTGATATTTATGCATGCCGTCAGACAGGCTTTGCAATGCTTGCAAGCAGTAATCCTCAAGAGGTTATGGATCTTGGAGCAGTAGCTCATCTGGCAGCGATTAAGGGAAGAGTTCCTTTCCTGCATTTCTTTGATGGCTTCAGAACCTCCCATGAGATTCAGAAGATTGAGGCTTGGGATTATGAGGATCTGAAGGATATGGTAGATATGGATGCGGTAGAAAATTTCCGCCGTAATGCCTTAAGCCCAGAGCATCCGGTACTCAGAGGCTCAGCACAGAATCCTGACGTGTTCTTCCAGGCAAGAGAAGCTTGTAATACATACTACGAAGCTGTTCCCGGCATCGTAGAGGAATATATGGATAAGGTGAATCAGAAGCTTGGTACGGATTATAAGCTGTTCAATTACTATGGTGCTGCAGATGCAGAGCAGATCATCATAGCAATGGGCTCAGTTAACGATACCATTGAGGAAACCATTGACTACCTGAATGCACAGGGGAATAAGGTCGGACTTGTTAAGGTTCGTCTGTTCCGTCCGTTCAGTGCGAAGCGCCTTCTGGAAGCAATTCCTGCAACAGTGAAGAAAATCACCGTAATTGACAGAACGAAGGAGCCAGGCGCTCTGGCAGAGCCTTTATACCTGGATGTAGTAGCAGCACTTAGGGATACCCAGTTTGGCAATATCCCTGTATTCAACGGCCGCTATGGCTTAGGCTCCAAGAATACAACTCCTGCTCAGATCATCGCTGTATACAAGAACACGGAGAAGAAGACCTTCACCATCGGTATTAAGGATGATGTGACTAACCTGTCCCTTCCTCTGGAAGCAGCTCCGAGTACCACTCCGGAAGGAACCATCAACTGCAAATTCTGGGGTCTTGGTGCGGATGGTACAGTAGGTGCCAACAAGAACTCCATTAAGATCATTGGTGACCATACCAACATGTATGCTCAGGCATATTTTGATTATGACTCTAAAAAATCCGGCGGTGTTACCATGTCCCACTTAAGATTTGGTAAGAAGCCGATCAAATCCACCTATCTGATTACAGAAGCAGATTTCGTTGCCTGCCACAATCCTTCCTACGTGAATAAGTACAACATGGTACAGGAATTAAAGGATGGCGGTACCTTCTTACTCAACTGCGGTTGGAGCATGGAGGAAATCGAGCAACATTTACCCGGTCAGGTAAAGCGTTATATGGCAGAGCATAACATTAAGTTCTACATCATAGACGGTATCAGCATCGGTAAGGAATTAGGCTTAGGTGGCCGTATTAATACCGTTCTCCAGTCTGCCTTCTTCAAACTGGCGAATATTATTCCCATTGATGAGGCTGTAAAGTATATGAAGGATGCGGCAACTGCTTCCTATGGTAAGAAGGGTGAAGCGATTGTTAAAATGAACCATGATGCGATCGACCGTGGCTTAACCGGTTTGGTTGAGATCAAGGTTCCTGAGAGCTGGAAGAATGCTCAGGATGAAGTACTTCATACAAAGGTAACAGGTGACAGAAAGGACGTTGTAGATTTTGTTAACAATATTCTTTCACCGGTTAACGCTCAGCAGGGCAATGAGTTACCTGTATCCGCATTCCTAAACAGTGCAGACGGTACCCTTCCTCAGGGCTCATCTGCGTTCGAAAAGCGTGGTGTTGCAGTTGATGTTCCTGTATGGAATGCTGAGAATTGTATCCAGTGTAACTTCTGCTCCTATGTATGTCCTCATGCAGTAATCCGTCCCGTAGCTATGAATGCTGAAGAAGCTGCGAAGGCTCCCGCTGATATGAAGAAGACAGCGATGACAGGTCTTCCCGGCTATGAATTCAGCATGACAGTATCTGTACTTGACTGCTTAGGCTGTGGATCCTGTGCAAATGTATGTCCCGGTAAGAAGGGTGCAAAAGCACTGGTTATGATGCCGTTAGGAGAGCATCTGGAAGAGCAGAAGAATTTCGATTATGGCTTAAGCTTAGATGAGAAGCCTGAAGTAAATGAGAAGTTTAAGGATATTACCGTTAAGGGCAGCCAGTTCAAGCAGCCGCTGTTAGAGTTCTCCGGTGCTTGTGCAGGCTGTGGTGAGACACCTTATGCGAAGCTGGTTACTCAGTTATTTGGTGACAGAATGTTCATCGCTAACGCTACCGGTTGTTCCTCCATCTGGGGCGGTTCCATGCCTTCCACTCCTTATACCGTGAATAAGTTTGGTAAGGGACCTGCATGGGCAAACTCCCTGTTCGAGGATAATGCTGAGTATGGCTACGGCATGATGCTGGCACAGCAGACCCTGAGAGATAGAGCGAAGAGTAAGATTGAAGCTCTTGCAGCAACAACGAGCAATGAAGAGGTTAAGGCAGCAGCAGAGAGATATCTGGGCACCTATGAGAATGGTCGTGAAAATGCCGGTGCAACCAGTGCATTGGTAAGAGCTCTTGAGGCTTGCGGCTGTGCAGAAGGCAAGGAAATTCTCAAGGATAGTGATTTCTTATCCAAGAAGTCACAGTGGATCTTCGGTGGTGATGGCTGGGCATACGACATCGGCTTCGGCGGACTTGATCATGTAATCGCCAGCGGTCAGGATGTTAATATCTTAGTATTTGATACCGAGGTTTACTCCAATACAGGCGGACAGTCCTCCAAGGCAACACCTACCGGAGCAATCGCACAGTTTGCTGCAGCAGGTAAGGATGTAAAGAAGAAGGATCTTGCTCAGATCGCAATGAGCTATGGTTATGTTTATGTAGCACAGATTGCTATGGGTGCTGATTACAATCAGACCATCAAGGCTTTGGTAGAGGCAGAGAGCTACAACGGACCTTCCATCGTAATTGCATATGCTCCTTGTATCAATCATGGTATCAAGGGTGGCATGGCAGCTTCCCAGACAGAAGAGAAGAATGCGGTAGCAGCAGGTTACTGGAATATGTTCCGCTTCGATCCTCGTCTTGCAGAGGAAGGCAAGAATCCGTTCAGCTTAGACTGTAAGGCTCCTTCCGCAAGCTATCAGGACTTCATTAGAAATGAAGTACGTTACAGTTCACTTCTCCGTCAGAATCCTGAGAGAGCAGAAGAGCTGTTTGCCAAGGCTGAGAAGCATGCACATGCAAAGTATGCACACCTTCAAAAGCTAGCTTCCCTTTATGAAGTAACTGAATAAGGTACTAAATAAAGTAACTGAATAAAAAAATAAAAGGCGCCGATTGTCGGCGCCTTTTCAAATAAGTGATGTAATCATATGTTGTGGTTTACTGCTTTAATAGAGACTGTTGCACCAGGCTTCATTGCTTTCAGAGATGGACAAAAAAACCGGAGCATCAACGCTCCGGCTGTTAAAAGCACTAAAAATGCACCTGACTGGATTTGAACCGGCGGCCTTTCGCTCCGGAGGCGAACGCTCTATCCACTGAGCTACAGGTGCTTAAAGATACTTGGACTATGCTATTATATACTAAGAAGCAGATAAAGTAAAGAATGTTTCCTTACTTTTTGCAGCCTTTTTTCAGATCCTTTTGCAGATTTGCAGAATGATCTTTAACCGATCTTAGACAGCTGCAAGGGGTTAATAGAAAATTGGCTCAGATTATGTCAAAGACGGACGAAATATTACAGAAGTATTAAATAATGTTACATAATGATTAAATAAAGATATTGACATTTCTATAGATATTTGCTATTATATGCTTGACAACTTGTAGAAATATATTCCCAAGGAGATAATATGAAGCTCAAATATAAGAAAATGATTTTGTTAACAACGATGAGTACTATGGGTATCGGTATGTTAACGCTTTCTATAAACCATGATCAACCCAAAGCACAGGAGAGCTCAAAGATGGAGGAGGTCTCCACCCTTATGAACGGAGCAGAGGATGCCGGAGAATTTGCGGTGATGGAAGCAAATCTTGTTGCACAGGATGAGCCTATTGTTACCCCTATGCCTACAGAGGCACCGACTCCCAGCCCGACCCCAACTCCATTTCCGGTGTCCGATTTAGAAGAGCTTGAACAAATGGATGCACTTTTTGTGGAATATTATAATGCAAAAGCAGGCCGTGATATCGGCAGGATTGCAAGCTTATGCAGTGACTCCACGAAATCAGAGTCCTTGGGAGAGCTTGAGAAAAAGGTGAAATATATCGAGGAGTACAAGAACATCAAGAGCTATTCTAAGAAAAGCTATGAACCGGGTGCTTATATCGTTTATGTATATTATGATATAAAATTTGCAAGAATTAATACCTTAGCGCCCAGCCTTTCAAAGTTTTATGTGGTAACAGATGAGGAAGGTAATTTCCGAATTTATTCTGAACAAATGAATCAGGAGCTTAAGGAATACTTTGATGCCAGAAATGGGGATGAGGATGTATTAGAGCTGATCGTAATGACGGATGATAAGGCTGATAAGGCGAAAGAAAAGGATGAGGATCTGATGATTTTCTGGACCGGACTGGATGAGCTTTCTCAGATGAACAGCGAAGAGGGCAGTAATCAGGCACAAGGGGATGCAGCGACTGAGGATTAATATCCGAAGCAGCACCTTCACAATGGATAAATATAAATTAACTCCTTATACTAATTGATATCAATTAGTATAAGGAGTGTTTTTATGATAGGAAATATTGATTTAGATCTGCTGGAGAAGACATATCAAAATGCTAAAATAGGCATTACCGCAATTGAAGAGGTATTGGACAAGGCCTCCAATACGGACTTGATTCGGGACCTCAATAACCAGCTGAAGGATTATTCGGAAATTGCGTATAAAGCACAGGAAGAATTATTAAAGAATGGTGCACAGGTGAAGGAAAAACCCATCTATGACAGAGCTATGATGCGGGGGAATATAAAAATGAACCTGTGGATGGAGCCTACGGACAGCAGAATAGCTGACATGGTAATCAAAGGCAGTACCATGGGAATGACTCAGATGACAAAGCTGATCAATGACAAGAAGGATGCGGACGGACCCAGTGTTCAGATAGCAAAGGAATTTGTCCAGAAGGAAGAAAGTAATATACAGACCATGAAAGCTTACCTATAATTCGAAGTGTTCCGCTTAGGGAGGTAAGCCTGGGGTAAGAGGTCAAGTGGTAAGAGAATAAGAGGTAAGAGGAACTGCTGTTCAGAAGATAGCCTGAGACAGCAGTTTTGCTATTTAAAAGAAACCATATGGATTCCTAAGGGGATATTATATTCATAGTCCTGTAATTTTCTCCCTGTGGTAACATTTTTTCATATCAATCGAAGGGTATCAATCGCTTGAGTTTTATATGGCTATAGAGCAGGAAGAATTCAGTGGACGAACAAGGGGAAATCAAGTATAATTTTACACAAGGTATACAGTGGAGAAGCCGGCATAAGCTGGCTTTTGAACATATAATTCGCAATAAAGTCTGCTTCGCAGATTGAGGAGGAAAAATGGCAAAACGAACAAAGCAGCTGACTTCACAGGGAGTGGAGAGTGAAGAGATTAGAATTAATAAATTCCTTAGTGAAGCCGGTGTCTGCTCCCGAAGAGAAGCGGATCGATTCATAGAAGAGGGTAAGGTTGAGATTGATGGTGTCAAGGCAGAGATGGGATCCAAGGTTGGCAAGGATAGTGTCGTGATGTTTATGGGTAAGCTGGTGAAGAAGGAAGAGAAGTTGGTATTGATCGCCCTTAACAAACCGGAAGGGATCGTATGTACGACGGACAGCAGAGAACCGGATAATATCATTGACTTTATTGATTACGGGATGAGGATATATCCGATTGGAAGGCTGGATAAGGATTCAGAGGGTCTCATCTTATTGACCAATGACGGTAATATCGTGAATAAGATATTGAGGGCAGAAAACCACCATGAGAAAGAATACATTGTTACTGTAAATAAGGAGATAACACAGGAGTTCCTGAAGGGAATGTCTCAGGGAGTGCCTATCCTGGATACGGTAACGAAGCCCTGCGAGGTTTTTGCCATGGATCGCTTTATGTTCCGCATCATTCTGACACAGGGGTTGAATCGTCAGATTCGGCGTATGTGTGAGTATTTTGGATACCGTGTTACCAATCTGAACAGAATCCGTATTATGAATATCAATCTTGGAAGATTAAAATCAGGAAATTGGCGAAATGTTACGGAAAAGGAGATCGCAGAGCTGAACCGGTTAATTCAAACCGGAGAACAGACCAATAGATCAAAGCAAAAGGAAAACAATGGTCTTAATCCAACAATACATCGAAAGTCCGGCAGAGAAGGGGCTCATAGGGAGGCAAAGCCAAAGGGGAGAGGCTTGGAAAGCCTCAGCCGTGGACCTAAGGATGAGGGTAAGGCATATCAGAGACCGTTAGGGAAGAGTCCACAAAAATTGGATCAGAGATTGGCAGGGAAGGATCACCATAAGTTGGATCAAAGACCGGCAGGGAAGAGCCCGCAAAAGTTGGAGCAGGGACCGGCAGGCAGAGGTCCGAACCGGCCCGCCTCAAGACGGACAGCTACTCATAACAGCAAATTCAAGAAAGCTTAAAAATATCTTAGATTCGGCATCCAATGCCAGTCCATTATGATATACTGATAGATAATTGTTAACAGATAACTAGGGAAAGGCAAGGGTGAAACGTCATGGAACATCATATAAAAGAGGAAATCAATCAATTAAGGGAGCTGATAAAGTATCACAATGAAAAGTATTACGATCAGGACGACCCGGAGATTTCAGATTATGAATATGACCAATTATCCTTAAGACTCAGAAGGCTGGAGGAGGAACACCCGGAATATACCAGTCCGGATTCACCGACGAAGAAGATTGGAGCATCTGCCAAAAGAGAAGCAGGCGTCTTGGTAAAGCACAATGTCCCGATGCTAAGTCTGCAGGATGTCTTCTCAAAGGAGGAAGTCGTAAGCTTTGTCGAGAAGATCAGGAAGGAACGGAAGGACGCAGCTTTTACTGTGGAGAGGAAGATCGATGGTTTGTCGGTAGCCCTTCGTTATGTAGAAGGTGACCTGGTGATGGGCGTCACCCGTGGTGACGGGATCAATTATGGTGAAGATGTTACTGAAAACGTGAAGATGATCGAAGATGTCAGGACAAAGCTAAAGACTGTAGTGCCCTACCTGGAAATCAGGGGAGAGGTCTACATGAAAAGCGAGGATTTTGAAGCAGTCAATGACAGACTGGAGGCAGCAGGCAAGAAGCTGTTTGCCAATCCCAGGAACTGTGCGGCAGGAACACTGCGACAGCTGGATCCTGCTATCGTTAAGGAACGCCGGCTCTCCCTCTTTGTTTTTAACATTCAGGAGGCAAGGGGAATCACCTTCTCCAGGCATTCAGAAAGCTTACAATGGCTCTCTGATCAGGGCATTAGAGTAATCGAGAATATACGGCTATGCCATACTGCTGAGGAGGTATGGGAAGCTATCACTGAGATTGGTGAATCCAGAGGAAGCTTGCCCTATGATATTGATGGAGCCGTGGTTAAGGTGGATGACCTTACGGACCGTGAGTATTTCGGTGCAACCTCCAAGGTACCCCGATGGGCGATCGCATACAAATACCCACCGGAGGAGAAGGAAACTGTAGTGAGGGAGATCCGACTTACTGTCGGTAGAACCGGTAGAATTACTCCCACGGCAATCTTTGACCCAATTCGGCTGTGTGGGACGAATGTGGAGAAGGCGACTCTTCACAACCAGGATCGGATCAATGAATTAGATGTGAGACTGGGGGATACCATTCTGGTCAGAAAGGCCGGTGAAATTATTCCTGAGGTTCTGTCTGTGAATAAGGAGAAGCGTCCGGAAGGAACTACCCCCTTTCAGCTTCCCAAAGCCTGTCCCTCCTGTGGTGCTCCAACTGTAAGGGATGAGAATACGGCTGACACCAGATGCAACAATCTCAATTGTCCTGCCCAGCTGACCCAGCATATCTTAAATTTTGTAGGTCGAAATGCAATGGATATCAAAGGCTTTGGAGAAGCCTATGTAGAGGTCCTGATCAAGGAAGGATACCTTAAGGATATAGCAGATATCTATTATCTCAACCGATACAGGGATGAGCTGGTGGAAAAGGGTTTAATCGGGAAAGAGAAGAATACCGATAAGCTGCTGAAAGCTATAGAGGAAAGTAAGAAGAATGATATTGACCGACTGATCACAGGCTTAGGAATTCGAAATATCGGAAAGCAGGCAGGTCTGGAATTAAAGAAGCACTTTAGCAGTCTGCATGAGCTAAGGAAGGCCACCTATGAGGAGCTGATTGCTGTTGAGGATGTTGGTGCGATAACTGCCAGATCCATTACAGAATTCTTCTCCAGTGAGGAGAATCTGGATATCCTTCGAAGGCTCGGTGAGGCCGGGGTGAACCTTCAATCCCTGACTGCAGCCTCTGATTCCGATGGGAAGCTCGAGGGTCTTACCTTTGTCCTAACAGGTACCCTGCCGACTATGGGACGTAATGAGATGGAGGAGCTGCTTCGCAGCCATGGAGGTAAGATATCCGGAAGTGTCTCGAAGAAGACGGACTATGTGATCGCTGGGGAGAGTGCTGGGAGTAAGCTGACAAAAGCACAGGAGCTGGGAGTTAAGGTTCTGAGTGAGCAAGAGGCCTTGCTTCTTTTGAATGACAGATAATGTAACAAAATGCGAAAAATATACGGATATTTATAGGTGGCTCCCAGAAATTTTGTTGATTTATTAATTTATCCATGTTATGATTAGCTTTGTATGAAAAAAATAAAAGATGGTGATGATTGATGCCGATTAAAGTACACAGTGATTTACCTGCTAAAAAAATATTGGAAGATGAGAATATATTCATAATGGATGAAACTAGGGCAATGCACCAGGACATCCGTCCCCTTCAGATTGCAATTTTAAATCTGATGCCGGAGAAGGAGGAGACGGAGGTACACCTGTTACGGAGCCTTTCAAACACTCCCTTGCAGGTGGATATCACCTTCCTTACCACAGGTACCTATATCGGTAAGCATACACCTACCAGTCACCTGAATCAGTTCTATCTTACCTTTAATGATGTGAGAAATCGTAAATTTGATGGTTTAATCATTACCGGTGCACCGGTAGAATTGATGGAATTTGAAGAGGTAACCTATTGGGATGAGCTTGTAAGCATTATGGAATGGTCCAAGACCAATGTTACTTCAACGCTACATATCTGTTGGGGAGCCCAAGCCGGTCTTTATTATCATTATGGGGTTCAGAAGATGACTATGGATCAGAAGTTATTCGGTATTTTCGAGCACAGAGTCATGAACCGTAGGGTACCGTTTGTCCGGGGCTTTGATGACATCTTCTATGCACCGCATTCCAGGTATACCACCATAACAAGGGAAAGCATACTGGAGCATGAGGACCTGGTGATACTTGCAGAATCAGAGGAAGCAGGTGTATTCATCGTAATGGCACAGGATGGGAAGCAGATCTTTGTCCAGGGACATCCGGAGTATGACAGAATATCTCTGGATAAGGAATATAAACGGGACATCGATAAGGGTCTGGAGATAGAACTTCCGAAACATTACTACCCGTCAGACCAACCGAATCAAAGACCAAATCTGGTATGGCGAGCCCATGCCAATGCCATGTATACCAATTGGTTGAATTATTACGTATATCAGATCACGCCATATATTTTGGAATAAAGCAAAAACAACAACGCCGAACGAAGGACATAATACACTATCAATGATTATGGATATCGATACAAGAATGATTGATAGTCTTACACAGGATGAATTGAATAAACTCGAGAATACGTTGGATATTGCTTTCATAGGGGTAAATTAAGGGTACCCCTTATGAATTACAGTCAATAATAATACTCCGGAGGGGGGTTGTATTATGAAATTGATGGAATACCTGCAGAGTGAGCCTACGATTTTTTTGATTTTCGTAGTTGTTGTATGTATATGTATCATATTTATGGTGGTACATATATTTATAAAGCTGGAACACGAAAAGAGAGTAACGAAAGCGGCTCTGGAATTGAATAAGATAACCAACAGTATCCGGGCGGGGCTTGTTCATTTTATCATAGAGGATCAATGCAGGATTCTGTATGCGAGCAAAGGGTTTTATGAGCTGCTCGGATACAGCAAAAATGAGGTAAAGGAAGGGAATAAAACAAGTGTACTGGATTTTATCAGTCCTGTGGAGAACGAGTTCTATTCAGGAATGATGGATCAGCTGGGGAGTAGCTCCATCAATATGGAGGTCAGGATGTTGACAAAATCCGGACAGCTGCTGCATGCATTAATTAATGGCAACAGTACTCAGGGTAGGGATGGGAAGCACACGATCTCTGCTGTTTTTGTCGATATCTCCGAGCAGAAGAAAATGCAGGAAATGCTTCTTCTGGAAGGGGAGCGGTATAAGATTGCTTCTGAGCTTTCGAAGGATGTACTGTTTGAATATCTGGTCAAAGCGGATGAGATGATCTATACAGAGAAATATAAGGAGCTGTTCGGCAGAAATTCCATTCAGCCTTTATTCCATAAGAACTGTGAGCAAAGACGGGATCTGATACATCCGGACGACTGGGGCATCCATCTGGAATTCTGCCGGGATTTGGCAGAGGGTAAAAAGATGATTGAAGCAGAATTCAGGATGAAGGACCGTATGAATGAATACATCTGGTGCCAGTTCATGGGAAAGACAATTTATGATGATGAAAAGCATCCGATCAGGGTCATTGGTAAGGTTGTAAATGTGGATTCCCAGAAACGGGAGCTGGAGGCCTTAGAGTACAAGGCGACCAGGGATCCCCTGACCGGAGTATATAATAAGGAAGTTACGATCAAAAAGATTGATAAGTATATCGTCGGTAACAAAAATGACAAGCATATCCTAATGTTTATTGATTTCGATGATTTCAAGAAGGTGAATGACAATTACGGACACCTGTTAGGGGATAAGGTTCTCATTTATGTGATCGGACGTATTAAGAGTATTTTTTCTGAGGGTGAGATCATTGGCCGCATCGGCGGTGATGAATTTGTTGTATTTTCTGGTGGAGTAAACAGTATGGAGGATATTCTTCACAAGGCAGAAACCCTGGTGAAGGCTCTGGATACAGTCTATTTTGATAATGGATTAGAAATCCCCATCTCAGGAAGTATTGGAATTGCTACCTATCCTGAGGACGGACTTCATTATGAACAACTCATTCAGTGTGCGGACAAGGCCCTTTACCGGGTTAAGGAGCAGGGGAAGAATAATTACCTCCTCTATCATTCAGCTATTTAAAATCCTTACGGGATATCGTGTGTGTGATAATAAACAGACCAATACAGATAACGCAGAACAACAGGCAAAAGGATAGGATCATAATTGCCTGATTGATATGCGTTATTTTTTGTGCATATTCCAATACCTTTTTTAACAAAAAGCCTGCCAAAGCTACGATCAGGCCGGGCTTTAGGATGCTGTCCACGGCATTGAAGGGGAAATGAGTATAACGCATAACGGACAGGGTATCCAGGGAAGTGATGATCAGCTGCCCGAACAGCAGGGCAGTCAGATATCCATTGATTCCAAGCTTAGGAATTAGTATTACAATCAGCAGGATCTTGCTTAGGGATCCGACGACAGAATTGATGAAGGTAACATGGGCCTTGCCCAGACCGTTAATGATGCTCCCCAGGGTTGTTGTAAGGTAGATCAATGGACAGATCCAGGCGAGAATCATCAGGTAGGACCCTGCCGGCCCATTATGAAAGATTGCATTTCCCAGCTCCCTTCCAAAGACAATGAAAATGCCCGTACTGATAATCCCTATGATAAGACTGTATTTGATAGAAATGGCTGTGGTTTTACCGATCAGCTTATTATTATTTACTGCCTGGGCCTCAGAAACCGTAGGGAGTAGAAGCACAGCCAGAGCATTGATCACAGCCGTCGGAAACATAATGAAGGGCAGGGACATACCGGTAAGGATGCCAAAGGTACTCAGAGCCTCTGTCGTACTCAGTCCGGACCGCTTCAGCATGGCAGGGATTAATACAGCCTCCAGGCTATGGAGGATATTAATGAACAGACGGTTGGCACTTAAGGGGATAGAGAAGCCCAATATGTTCTTTGTAATTGTATTTTTTGGAGAGGGCTGTGCATTTGGATCCGGACCCTGCAGAAGTAGAGAGGCAGGGGATTTGGTAATAAAGATTGAGATGAGATTATATAAGCTGGAGCAAATCTCACCGACCACAAGTCCGGCTACAGCAATTTCACAGGTTACCTTTAGTTCACCGCCCCCCGCATAAATGGCGATCAAATAAACCCCGAGTACACGGATCATCTGTTCCAGTAGCTGAGTGGAAGCAGGCACAGCGGCCTTCTTGAGGCCGTAGTAATAGCCGTTGATACAGGAGGTAACACCGCAAAAGGGAAAGACCAGAGCAAGGATCCGAAGGGATGGTCCGCTTCTTTCTTCAAGGAGGAAACGGTAGGCGATCAGGTCAGAAAATCGGTATACCAATAGGGATAGGATCAAAGCCAGAGAAACGGACAGCAATAGTCCTATTTTTAGAATCATATAAGCATTCTTTGGATTACGCTTCCCCATCTCAGCTGCCACCAATCTTGAGATCGAGGTTTGAATTCCGGTGGCATAGACAGTAAAGCAGATTCCATAGACGGGAAATACCAGCTGATAGATACCCAACCATTCTGCTCCGATCGTTTTGGATAAAAATATTTTATAAAAAAAGCCGATGACTCTGGTTATAAAGCCCGCCAGAGTAAGGATAATCGTCCCCTTTAATAGATTCCGTCTGCCCGGATGCCGGACGGCACCTGCTGAAATTCCTTTCCCACTCATTATTGTACACCCTCACAAGTCCTTTCTTAAATATATTTGAAAGAATTGGAACTTATGTTATGGAGTTGGGTATGGACATTCCCTGTCCGGTCCGTATGCTTTAATAGTTTTACTAACGAGGAAGGAGACCTACTTTATGCCATTTCTAAAAAACGAACATAAACCAACCATCAAACATCCATCCGGCCATCCTGTGGCTGTCAGAGCCGCCTTTAATACCCTGGGTGAATTTATTCCCAGATCCTTCTGCATCGAGGATGATAACAGGGAGCTCTTTCAGTACAGGGTTTCCGCCATCCGTGCCATCAAGGACAAGTACATGGTCAAGATATTTTATTGTGCCTTTGATGCTCACGGTCTCAGGAATGACATAACCCTATGCTTTGATATAAGCAGCTGTAGATGGGTCCTTGAATAACAATGTTTCAAAGAAAAATATTGAAAAATTCGCCTTAACCCGTTGACAATAAAAGGGCTGAGTGCTATATTAAATACCAAGTGATTTAATAGGAATTAAATTAGTAGGAATAGATGGAAGGTGAAAGGAATGAAGCTATCTACCAAAGGCAGATATGGTCTTCGTGCGGTGCTTGATTTGGCAGTCCATACAGAGGATGAAGCGGTTGCCTTGAGCCAGATTGCTGAACGGCAGGGAATATCAATAAACTATCTGGAGCAGCTGATTGCTAAGCTGAAGAAATCCGGCATTGTGAACGGTATTCGCGGTGCACAGGGTGGATATCTATTGGCGAAGCCAGCGGAAGAAATTTCTATTGGTGAGATACTCCGGGCATTGGAGGGAGATTTAAATCCTGTGGATTGCTCTGAGGTAAACAAGGGTGACAGTCCTTGTCACATATCGGATTCCTGTGTAACAAAATATGTTTGGAAGCGTATTAGTGATAGTATAAATGACGCTGTGGATGGAATAATGCTTTCCGAACTGGTAGCAGAGAGTAAAAGAGTTCAAGCTGAAGAAGGTACCATGAATGGGAGCCGGACGAAGCATACTTGCGGTAAATAATACGTTTGATTAGGAGATGACAACATGGAAAAGAAAATATACCTTGATAATGCGGCAACTACAAGGACCAGACCGGAAGTTGTAGAAGCGATGCTGCCGTATTTTAGTGATATGTATGGTAATCCATCCAGTGTTTACGAATTTGCTTCTCAGAATAAGAAGGCTGTAGATGATGCAAGGGGAACCATAGCAAAAGCACTGGGTTCCGATATTACGGAGATCTATTTTACCGCAGGCGGAACGGAATCGGATAACTGGGCCTTAAAGGCGACTGCGGAGGCTTACGCCGGAAAAGGTAATCATATCATTACTTCAAGGATTGAGCACCATGCGATACTTCATACCTGTGAGTATCTTGAGAAGCATGGGTTTGAAGTAACCTATGTGGATGTGGATGAGGCAGGAATTATTAAGATAGATCAGTTGGAGAAAGCAATCCGTCCAACTACCATTCTGATCTCTGTTATGTTTGCAAACAATGAGATTGGAACAATTCAACCGATCAAAGAAATCGGAGCCATTGCAAAGAAGTATAACATTTTGTTTCATACGGATGCGGTTCAGGCCTTTGGTCAGGTTGAAATCGATGTCAATGCTATGAATATCGATATGCTAAGCGCCAGTGCCCATAAGTTGCACGGTCCGAAGGGAATTGGCTTCCTATATATCAGAAAAGGGGTAAAGATCCGCTCCCTGCTTCACGGAGGTGGACAGGAGCGCCAGAGAAGAGCAGGCACGGAGAATGTTCCCGGTGTCGTAGGCTTCGGGAAGGCCGTAGAGATCGCAATGGCAACCCTAAAGGAGAGAACAGAGAAGGAAACCGAGCTTAGGAATTATCTGATCAAAAGAATTCTGGTAGAGGTGCCCTACGTACGTTTGAATGGGGATCGGACGAGAAGACTTCCCAACAATGTGAATTTCAGCTTTCAGTTCATTGAGGGTGAATCACTCCTGATTATGCTGGATATGAATCATATCTGTGCATCCAGTGGTTCTGCCTGCACCTCAGGCTCCCTTGATCCTTCTCATGTATTACTTGCAATCGGTCTTCCCCATGAGATAGCCCATGGCTCCTTAAGGCTCACCTTAAGTGAGGATAATACAAAGGAAGAGATGGACTATACCGTTGACAGAATTAAAGAGATCGTTGATAAGCTAAGAAAAATGTCCCCGCTATATGAGGATTTCATAAGGAAGAGATAGAAGAGGATCGGAGATTGTATAACTGTCCCGGTGGAATGAGGAAACCAACAGGATAAAGTGATAATGGAGGAATGTATATGTATACACAGAAAGTGATGGATCATTTTACTAATCCCAGAAATGTAGGTGAGATAGAAAATGCCAGCGGAGTCGGTACCGTAGGAAATGCTAAGTGCGGAGATATTATGAGAATGTATCTGGATATTGATGATAGCGGCATTATCCAGGAAGTTAAATTTAAGACCTTTGGCTGCGGTGCGGCTGTTGCAACCAGTAGTATGGCTACTGAATTGGTGAAGGGAAAGACAGTTCAGGAAGCCCTACAGGTTACAAATAAAGCGGTGATGGAAGCTTTGGACGGTCTTCCTCCTGTGAAGGTCCACTGCTCATTGCTTGCAGAGGAAGCCATCCATGCAGCTCTATGGGATTATGCTGAGAAAAAGGGCATTCAGATTGAAGGCTTGGAGAAGCCGAAATCAGATATTGCAGAAGAGGAAGAGAAGATAGAGTATTAATCTACTCCATACATTCACATTTAATTAGTTCATATAAACCCTTTGAGTTTATACTGTCTAGTATAATAAGCTGTATAAACCCAATAGATAAAAGAAAAATAGATTGGAGCTAGGAATGAAGAAAGTAGTAGTCGGGATGTCCGGAGGTGTGGATTCCTCTGTTGCAGCCTATCTTCTCAAAAAGCAGGGCTATGAGGTCATCGGAGTGACGATGCAGATCTGGCAGGATGAGGAGGTCTGCTCTATGGAAGAAAAGGGGGGCTGCTGCGGACTCAGTGCAGTAGAGGATGCCAGGAGAGTAGCCTCGGTATTAGATATCCCTTACTATGTTATGAATTTTAAACAGGAATTCAAGGAAAATGTAATTGATTATTTCGTTTCAGAATACCTGCAGGCCAGAACCCCAAATCCCTGTATCGCCTGCAACCGTTATGTGAAGTGGGAGTCCCTGCTACAGAGGTCCTTAAGTATCGGGGCTGACTATGTAGCCACAGGACATTATGCTGGAATTACCAGACTTAGCAATGGAAGATATGTGATAAAGAAATCTGTAACAGATACCAAGGACCAGACCTACGCCTTATATAACCTAACCCAGTTCCAGCTGGAGCATACACTAATGCCGGTTGGAGCCTATACCAAGGACGAGATCAGAGAGTTGGCAAATGAGCTGGGTCTTCCGGTAGCAAATAAACCGGATAGCCAGGAGATTTGTTTTGTCCAGGATAAGGATTATGCCGGCTTCATAGCAGAGTATCTTAAGAGCGAGGAAAACCGCAGTATAATGGAGCATGGCTCGCGGGAGATGATGGGTAACAGCTCGGTGGCCTATGGCCTGACTCCCGGTAATTTTATTGATGCGAAGGGTAATATCCTTGGCAGACATCAGGGCCTGGCTCATTACACCGTAGGACAGAGAAAGGGACTGAATCTTGCCATGGGACAACCGGTCTTTGTACGGGAGCTTAGACCGGAGACCAATGAGGTGGTCCTCGGAAAATCAGAGGATGTGTTCTCAGACCATCTATACGCCAACCGGCTGAATTTCATGGCGATGGATGACCTTTTGGGTGAGCTTAAGGTTACGGCAAAGATCCGATATAGCCATAAGGGAGCACCCTGTACAATTCGCAAGACCGCTCAGGATGAAGTACTATGTAGCTTCGAGGAACCACAGCGGGCAATTACACCCGGACAGGCTGTTGTTTTTTATCATGAGGATTACGTGGTCGGTGGAGCTACCATTATCAGAAAATAAAAGGAAAGCATTCTATCGCATTCAAAAGGGCTGACGTTCGAACTTGAGCGTCGCTCTTTTTATTTGTGCGAAAGTCTGTGAGCAGGCTCTAAAAAAGGATGGCAATCAACTGCAGGTCACGGAATGCTACAGCTTCTCCATGATGGGTTTTCCCTGAACATAGGTTGCATAATAACGATAGCCCAGACTCTTCAGTAATTCCTCCACCTTTGGAAAGTCATAGCAGAGCTGCTCAGGGCTATGGGCATCGGAGCCAATGGTAATCAGCTCTCCACCTAGCTCTCTGTAACGCTTCAGGACCTCAATCCGGGGATGGGCATATCTGAGCCCATATCGCAATGCGGAGGTGTTTACCTCAATTCCCTTGCCCTGGGATAGGAGCGTCCTCAGCACCTCCTCCAGAAGGCCGGCGTATTTCTCATAGCTGTATACGGAATATATTTTTGCATTTGCATCCTCTTTGCGGAATCTGATCCCCGGTAGGGTTATATCGGCTCTGAGGTCCTGCTTGCATGCAACAGCTGTTGGAATATAGCGTACAATATAATCAATATGTCCGCATACATGGAAATCCCCAAATAGCTTACAGTTATCAATAATCGCCTGGAAATATCGGTAGATACCCTCCTCCTCCGAGATGCCCTCCCAGAATTCCGGATAATAGGGATCTATATGGTCCAGCACATGGGTGGAGCCGATGACAAAATCAAAGGGATAATTTCTGATCAGAGCTTTCATACGATCCGTGATCTGTGGCTGCAGACCCAGCTCGATACCGGTCAATAGCTCAATCTTCGATCGGTAGATTTCCTTTAGTTCCTGAAGCTTTCTTTGATAATCCTCCATATCAAATACAAAGCTGTAATTGCCTACCTGAGGATAATCATAATCCATATGATCTGTAAAACATAATTTTTTCAAACCCAGTTGAATGGCTTTCTCAATCATTTGCTCCATTGAAGCCAGACCATCACTGGAAAAGTCAGAATGAACATGACAATCTGCAATAATCATATGTGTTACCCCGTACCGCTCCTTGGCCGGTACCGCTCCTTTCTATTTCTTTTTTGTCTTCCCATAATCCCTGGATTGATAGGGAATCCATAGAATTCTCGCTCTTATGGATCTTCCTGCTGGATACTTACAGCATCATCGGCCAATGATGAGAATGACTTAGTTGATTTGTGTAATCCCGGAAATATCTGTTCCGGACAGCATGGAGTAATTCGTATAATACACCACAAAGCCTGGCTTACCGCCGGCAGGCTTCTTAACATTCTTGCGCAGGGTATAATCTATCTCTACCTTATCCGCATCCTTCGCACCGGAATAATGGGCAGCCAGACGGCCTGCCTCCTCAAAGGTCCGATCAGGCAGCTCGGCTCCGCCGGCCTTTACGATGACATGGGAGCCGGGTAGCTTCTTTGCATGAAACCACCAGTCCCCGCCCTCGGCCAATTGGAAGGTGAGCTCATCATTCTGGAAGTTGTTCTTACCGACATACATATGGAAGCCATCGGAGGAGAGATAGTGCAGCGGCTTGCTCTTTGGTGTAGATTTCTTGGAGCAGTTTTTTTGGTCCGGCTTACCTGTCCGGCTCAGGTGCTTCCGTTTCATATAACCAAACTCCATCAATTCTCTCTTAAGCTCCGTAAAGTCATTCTCATCTGAAGCAATATCCAGTGCGGTACGGATAGAATCCAGATGAGCCAGCTCCTCTTCGGTTTCTTTGATCAGGGAAGACAGAGCCTCGTAGGTTCGTTTCAGCTTGGCATACTTCTCAAAATAAAGCTTCGCATTCTCCATCGGTGTCATTGTGGGATCCAAGGGGATCGTGATTTCCTCATTGTCATAATAATTTATGGCAATAAGCTCCCCGGCTCCGGGCTCTAGGGTATATCCATAAGTAGTAATCAACTCCCCATAGATTTTAAATTTATCCCGCTTCTGTGTATCCTTCAGCTGCTTGATCTGAAGATCATATTTTTTGCTGGCTCTGTCTATAGCATTGGCTACAATCCTTCTAAGATCAGCGGATTTCTGCCGATTTCTGGTCACTGTATTCTTCGTGGCGTAATAAGCCTCCAGCATGGCAGAAACAGAGGGAAAGCTCCTTACCTCACAGCCCTCATAGCAGAATAAGGGGACACTGGAGAATTCTACAGGAATTCCCTCCTTTACTACAATGTTAGGCTGGAATCGGTCTTCCTTCACATCCTCCATCAGTCGCTCCAGAGTTCTAAAGAGGTGATATCCCGTCGTTTCACTTAAGACAGAAGTGGACTCCCCTGCATCAATGGAAGCCCTGCAGCAGATTTCATTTGCAATCAGCGGACTGATTCCCGTAAGTCCGGTATAGAGTGCTTTCCCGATCGGCAAGGGCTTACTGATTACTGCGGCTTGAAAGCGCTCATAACTAAGCTTTAGGGGATCCAGCTTCTCCGTGGTCTCAGGAATAAAATAATTTCTTCCGGGGAGCACCTCCCTTACAGAGCTGATAAATTGATTGATCCGTTTGATGCTATCGATGATTACCATGTGTTCGTCGCAGAAGATAATATTGCTGTGCTTACCCATCAGCTCTACAATCAGATACTTGATTCTAAGATCACCCAGCTCATCCATATGCTCTATCTTAAAATTAACAATCCGCTCCAGACCCGGCTGGGTAATATCCAGAAGCTTAGCACTGTTTAAATGCTTTCTTAACAGCATGCAGAAATTCGGAGCAGTCATAGGACTTGGCTTATTTTGCTCCGTCAGGTAGATCAGGGGTAGCCCCGCACCGGCAGAAAGCAGTAGCTTATAGGGTTCCCTTGCATTACCCTTAATGGTCAGCAGCAGCTCATCCTTCTCCGGCTGAGCGATTTTATTAATTCTTCCCCCAAGCAGGGTCGTTCGCAGTTCCTCTATTACATTAGCAATTACAATGCCATCCAAAGCCATTGGTATATAACCTCCTCATGCCTGTAGCAGGCATTTATCTATTACTGGCAAGCTCAGTGGAAACACTCTGCTTGCTCACTATTCATTATATCCATGAATTATAGCATATCCCTCTTGAAATGAATACCATTTTATCGAATCGTATGTATTGTATTTCAGGAAGCGGTAATGAGGAAGATCAGGAGCATAATTGGCAAATATTTATATTTATTCGTTATAGATGAATGAATATTAAAAAAAGTGCTTGCATAGGAAGGAAAAGCCATATATAATAAGAAAAGCAAATACAAAGGGGCATTTGTTTTTTTCGTGCACCTTTTTTTTGTAATCATTTTTAATCAAAGGAGATTAAATTATGGGATATGTAGATGAGGTTATCGAGTTAGTGGTGAAAAAGAACCCGGCCGAACCGGAATTCCATCAGGCGGTCAAGGAGGTTCTGGAGTCTTTGAGAGCAGTGGTAGATGCCAATGAAGAGAAGTTTAGAAGAGAAGCGCTTCTTGAGAGACTTGTAGAGCCGGACAGACAGATTAAATTCAGGGTCCCCTGGGTGGATGACAGTGGTAAGGTACAGGTGAATACCGGTTACCGCGTACAGTTCAACAATGCAATCGGACCCTACAAAGGTGGCTTACGTCTTCACCCGTCAGTTAACCTAGGTATCATTAAGTTCTTAGGCTTTGAGCAGATCTTTAAGAATTCCCTGACCGGTCTTCCGATTGGCGGCGGCAAGGGTGGTTCCGACTTTGATCCTAAGGGCAAGTCAGACCGTGAAGTATTGGCTTTCTGTACAAGCTTTATTACAGAGCTTTATAAATATATTGGAGCAGATGTGGATGTTCCTGCAGGTGATATCGGTACCGGCGCAAGAGAAATCGGTTATATGTATGGTCAGTTCAAAAAGATTAAGGGCACCTATGAAGGCGTATTAACCGGGAAGGGCTTAACCTACGGTGGATCCCTTGCCAGAACCGAAGCTACCGGTTATGGTTTATTATATCTTGTTGAAGAGATGTTAAAGTGCAATGGGAAGGACATTAAGGGCAAGATCGCTACAGTATCCGGTTCCGGTAATGTGGCAATCTATGCCATCCAGAAGGCACATCAGTTAGGTGCGAAGTGTGTTACCTGCAGTGATTCTAATGGCTGGGTTTATGATCCGGACGGCATTGATGTTGCAGCTCTAAAGGAAATCAAGGAAGTGAAGCGTGCAAGACTTACTGAGTACAAGAAATACAGACCGAATTCCGAGTACCATGAGGGTAGAGGTGTATGGACTGTGAAATGTGATATTGCTCTTCCCTGTGCTACACAGAATGAGCTTCTAATTGAAGATGCGAAGGCTCTGGTAGCCAATGGCTGCTTCGCGGTAGCGGAAGGTGCTAATATGCCTACTACTTTGGAAGCTACCGAGTACTTATTACACAAGGGAGTATTATTTGCACCCGGTAAGGCAGCAAATGCCGGTGGAGTCGCTACATCTGCACTTGAAATGACACAGAACAGCGAGAGACTGAGCTGGAGCTTCGAAGAGGTTGATGCAAAGCTAAAGCAGATCATGGTTAACATTTTCCGCAATATGGACGATGCTGCCAAGAGATATCAGGCACCGGGTAATTATGTGGTAGGTGCGAATATTGCTGGTTTTGAAAAGGTTGCAACCGCTATGATGGCTCAGGGCATCTGGTAAAAGCTACAACCCTATACATAAATCAAATGAGACTGTCGCCTTTTGGTGACAGTCTTCTTTTACAGTCGATGAACTTTTTTCACTCCAAGAAATTCTCCATATTATCGTCACAAGAGGATGATAGGCTTTTAGGGAATGAGTTCAAAAGGAGTAGGAAGGATAGAATTGATCAGTTGAATTTAAAGAATGAGAGAACAATGGGATAGATAATAAGAGACAGGGTGAATGTGACAGGAAGTGTGAGACTGGGAGTATAAGGAGGAGCAAATGACAGCCGGAATAATCAAAAAGACGATCCTGATTGAGGGAATGACCTGTGTGAGCTGTGAAAACAGGCTACACCATAGGCTTTCTAATCTACCGGGGATAGAGATGGTGGAGGTAAGCTATGGGAAGGGGTATGCCATCGTTACCTATCAGCCGAAGATCATTACTTTGGAGCAAATTGAGCAGTCAATCGAAGCATTGGATTACAGAATTAAGAGACCACAGCCGGAAGGTAGTCATAGTAAGCTTGATATTACCAACCTGATTGGTATCGCAGTAATAATATTTGCTGTCTATATGATAGCCAGACGATTTGGATTATTTCAAATCTTCAATCGCTTCCCCCTGGCGAAGGAGGGAATGGGTTATGGAATGCTGTTACTCATCGGTGTCCTAACCTCTGTCCACTGTATCGCGATGTGCGGCGGTATCTGCCTAACCCAATGTGTACCGAAGCAGAAGACCGTTGCTGCAGCAGGCAGGCTTACTGCCCTAAGACCCAGTGCGTTATATAATCTTGGCCGGGTAATCTCCTATACCGTGATCGGAGGAATCGTTGGTGCCCTTGGATCGGTCCTTAGCTTTTCCGGAAGCCTTAAGGGAATGGTGCAGATGATTACAGGGGTCCTTATGCTGATCATGGGGCTAAATCTTTTGAATGCCTTTCCCTTCCTAAGAAAATTTAATCCCAGAATACCGAAGGTCATCGCACGCAAAATCAATGCAAGGAAGAGGAGTAACAACCCGATCTATGTCGGAATTCTAAATGGGCTAATGCCCTGTGGTCCGTTACAGGCCATGCAGATTTATGCACTGTCTACCGGAAGTCCGTTCCGGGGTGCGATGTCCATGTTCCTATTCAGCATCGGTACCGTACCTCTGATGCTTACCTTTGGTGCAATCTGCTCCCTCCTGAACCGAACATTGGCCCATAGGATGAGGATGGCAGGAGCTATTTTAATATTGCTCATGGGCGTATTCATGTTTCAGAACGGTAGCAGTTTGTCGGGCTTTCGTCCACTCTCTGTGACAGGCAGTGGTAACAACAGCAAGGCTTCACAAAGCGGTAAGGCGGCCGTAATAAAAGACGGAATGCAGACGGTTACCACAATCCTGGACTCTGGCCGTTACCAGCCGATTATCGTTCAGAAGGGCATTCCCGTAAGATGGATTATGAAAGCGGATCAAAATAAGATCAACGGATGCAATTACAGCATCATCATTCAAAAATACGGTATTTCCTATGATTTTCAGCCCGGTGACAATGTGATCGAGTTTACACCTACGGAAAGCGGTACCTTCCCCTATTCCTGCTGGATGGGGATGATCCGTAGCCAAATAACCGTAGTGGATGATTTGGAGCATCCATAACACCCCGGCTGCTGCTGTTGTGACCGGTCGATGACATAGGAGACATCGGAGAGTCCGTTCACTACGATACGAAAGAAATTTATATTGACATAACAAGCAGCATATACTATGATGATTACATCAGGGATACCCCACGGGGGTATAGGGGTACAAGAGGATATAATAAGAGTATAAGAGTATAAGGGTATAAGAGTATAAGAGTATAAGAGTATAAGAGTATAAGGGTATAAGGGTATAAGGGAAGGATATATGGGTTTCAGGTGTAAAATATAAACAAGGAGAAATAATAAGATGAAAAGCAAAAAATCAAGGCGACTTATCATAATAGCAGCAGCACTCCTGATCCTGACAGCAGCTGTTTATATTGTATTCCCAAACGGTTCGGATAATGGGAATAGCAATCAATCAGATCAGATCAAGACCGTAGAGGATGCGGATATCGTAATCCCAATCAGTAGTATTACAGAGAATGCGACCTTTTATCCGGCTATTATGAATGGGACGAAGCTGGAGGTCATCGCCCTGAAGGCATCAGACGGAACTATCAGAACCGCTTTTAATACCTGTCAGGTATGCTACAACTCCGGACGAGGATATTATGAGCAGGAGGATAACGAGCTGGTCTGTCAGAACTGCGGTAACCGGTTCGGCATGGATGCTGTGGAGGTGACCAGGGGCGGCTGCAATCCGGTTCCCATTACCGACGAAAACATAACCGTGGAGGGTGAATTTATCACTATTCCAAAGGAATTTTTAACGCAGGCATCCGTAATCTTTCAAAACTGGAAGTAAACACGAAAACATAGATTAAAGCATTCAGGAAGGACTGAATTGGTATGAGGAAGGAAACAATCAAGCTAAGCGGCATGACCTGTGCAGCCTGTGCACAGCGGGTTCAGAAGGTCGTATCGAAGCAAATTGGAGTGGAGAATGCAAATGTTAATTTCGCCACAGAGAAATTAGTTATTGAATACGAGGAAGAGAAAATTACTCATACTGCCATCAAAGAAGCAATCGAAAAGCTTGGATATGGCGTAATAGAAGAAATGAAGCCGAACCATGTCACCATCCCGATCGGTGGTATGACCTGTGCAGCCTGTTCCCAAAGAATTGAAAAATCCTTAAATAAGCAGGAGGGTGTGATTAGGGCTACCGTTAATCTTGCCACGGAGAAGGCTATGGTGGAATATGACCCCCAGGTGCTCCGCCTCTCAGGGATCAAGCAGGTGATTGAAAAGCTCGGTTATAAGGCGCTTGAGATTGAGAGAAAGGAAGCTGTGGATGAGGATCGGTTAAGAAAGCAAAAGGAAGTTAGGACTCTATGGATTAAGTTTATTGTCTCAGCCACCTTCGCTCTACCACTGCTTTATTTTGCAATGACACCGATGGTTTCCTGGTGGCCCTTCCAGGTCCCATTTATCTTTGATCCGATGGTATTTCCCTTAAGGTTCGCTTTCTTACAGATAGCATTGACGATTCCGATCCTTCTGGCAGGCTATCGCTTCTATACCACAGGTTTTAAAGCCTTGCTACAGAAGAGTCCGAACATGGATACACTGGTGGCAATCGGAACCTCTGCGGCAGTCTTATTCAGTGCATATAACACCTATCGAATAGCCAACGGGGAGTTTGCGGCCGTAGAAGGACTCTATTATGAGACAGCCGGTGTAATTATTACCCTCATTATGTTGGGCAAATCCTTTGAAGCAGTTTCTAAAGGAAGGACTTCGGAGGCAATCAAAAAGCTGATGGGACTCACCCCGAAGACTGCAATCGTGCTTCAAGAAGGAAAAGAGCTTGAGGTTCCGATTGATGAAGTAGAAATAGGGGATATCATCCTGGTAAGACCCGGAGAAAAGATCCCAGTGGACGGTGTGGTACTGGAGGGCATGACCTCCATTGATGAAGCCATGCTTACAGGTGAAAGCATGCCGGTAGATAAGAAGCCCGGAGATAAGGTATATGCCGCCAGTATCAATAAGAATGGTATGATCACCTTTCAGGCAACGAAGGTAGGGAGTGATACCGCCCTTGCTCAGATTATCAAGCTGGTGGAGGATGCGCAGGGCAATAAGGCTCCGATCGCTCAGATGGCTGATATCGTATCCGGTTACTTTGTACCTGTAGTGGTAGTAATCGCTATCCTAGCATTCCTTGCTTGGTTTCTCACCGGACATAGTCTGGCCTTCTCCTTGACGATTTTCATCTCCGTGCTTGTAATAGCCTGCCCCTGTGCGCTTGGTCTGGCGACACCGACTGCTATCATGGTTGGTACCGGGAAAGGGGCAGAGAACGGAATTTTAATCAAGGGTGGAGAAGCATTGGAGACGGCCCATAAGATTAACACCATTGTATTCGATAAGACAGGGACCATAACAGAGGGTAAGCCTGAGGTTACCGATATCATTACTGTTCCGGGCATCACCAGGGAAGAGCTGCTCTCTCTGGCTGCCTCCGGTGAGAAGGGCTCTGAGCATCCCCTCGGTGAAGCGATTGTCAGAGGAGCAGAGAAGGAAAAACTGGAGTTCCTTAAGGTTGAGAATTTTGAGGCCATACCGGGCCAGGGAATTGAAGTAAGCATCAATCAGTCCCAGGTGCTAATCGGCAATAGAAAGCTTATGGAGGAGAGAAGAATATCCTTACAGGAGCTACAAGCCACTGCCGATCGGTTGGCCGGAGAAGGAAAGACCCCGATGTATGTGGCTCTGGATGACCGGATTGCCGGTATCATCGCAGTTGCCGATGTCTTAAAGGAAAGCAGCACCAAGGCAATCAAGAAGCTGCAGGGAATGGGCATCGAGGTGGCGATGATTACCGGAGATAACCGTAAGACTGCCGAAGCGATTGCGAAGCAGGTTGGGATTGACCGAATCCTTGCGGAGGTACTTCCACAGGATAAATCCAATGAGGTAAAGAAGCTACAGGCAGAAGGAAAAAAGGTCTGCATGGTCGGGGATGGAATTAATGATGCACCGGCATTGGCTCAAGCAGATATCGGTATCGCTATCGGTTCAGGAACAGATGTGGCGATGGAATCAGCGGATATTGTCCTGATGAGAAGTGATCTGATGGATGTTCCAACAGCAATTCATTTAAGTAAGAGCACCATTCGAAATATTAAGCAGAACCTATTCTGGGCCTTTGGATATAATGTTGCCGGTATCCCATTAGCAGCCGGAATCCTATACCTCTTCGGAGGACCTCTGCTCAACCCGATGTTTGCTGCTGCAGCAATGGCCTTCAGTTCCGTATCCGTTGTTTCTAATGCATTACGTCTTAAGAGATTTCGCCCTTACCATTAAGAGAGCGAAATGAAGTATCATTGTAAAAAGTAATGTCAGCTGATAAGGATGGTATAATCCATGAGAAATAAAATAGCACTTACAGTTATAATAATAACAGCAATACTTGGTTTAACCGCTTGTAACAGTTTCCTGGATGTCATTGGAGATCGCTCCATTGCTTCCTTTGAACAGGTACTGGATATTGCCAAGGAGCATACGGGCGAGAATATGACATACGGTGGCTGGTCCCTGACCTCCCCGGATGAGGAAGCAAGCTTTGTTTGGAGCTGGGATTTTACCAGGAGTCAGCCCTATGATGTACTTCTGGTAGTAAATGCACAGCCCTTCCTTGATGCCGGTCTTGATGTAAGTAAGCTTCCTGCAGGTATGCTGGAAGGTGATAAAATTATCGTCGGTACGGAGCTTAGTAATTATAGTACAGCCGATGAAGTGGATCTCACACCGATTGCCTCCTATGAGCTGATTGTACGGAAGCATCGGGAAGTGATCAAGTACCATTCGGCAATGGATCATTTCGGTGTAGACCTAAGGAATGGTAATATGTTTGAATGGGCAAAGGATATGTCGAAGAATGATAAGGATATCGTATTTGTTCTTGATCCGCAGCCCTTCCTAGCAGCAGGAGTAGATCCTGAGCGTGTAAAGGGATGGGTGTTTGCAAAGGTAGAGACCATGGATGAGAAAATGAAAATGGTGGAAGTAGAAAAATTCCTAAAGCCCTTTGAGCTTGATGGGAAATAATAGAGCATTGGATGGAGTATAAAAGCTCTGATCCTACGGATTAATAATAAGGTATGAAATTATAATAGGAGGAAGATTTATGGAAAATGTAATTATTAAGGTAGAGGGAATGTCCTGCTCTCATTGTGAAAATGCAATCAAGAAAGCAGTCGGAACGATGGATGGTGTGGATAAGGTATCAGTCAGCCTAGAAGCAAAATCAGTAGCCGTTGATTATGATGCATCCGTTCTTTCACTGGATACCATCAAGCAGGCAATCGAAGAACAGGGCTATGATGTTGTATCCTGATCGGAGCTTGCCCATCGTGGAAGGGTGAGGAAAAAGATGTAACATTTACCCCTGCTCCCCCTGCATACTGATCAAGGGGCAGGGGTTATTACTGCATATGATAATACATGGGATACATCAATGACACTACATATAATAACAAGTCTTGTTACCTAGGAAAATGCGTCAGATAAGAACGATGGGAGGATTTCATATGGAGGGTCCCGGAAGGAAGGTCCTTGTGGTAGAGGATGAGGTGAAAATCAGTAGTGTAATTATGTCCTTTCTGGAAAGCAAGGGCTTTATAGTGCTGCTGGCGGAGGATGGCAGAAGGGCCTTAGAGCTGTTCGATAGAGAAACGATTTCCATGGTCCTACTGGACCTGATGCTGCCCGGTCTTTCGGGTGAAGAGGTATGCAGAGCCTTAAGAGCAAGATCCCGCATACCCATTATTATGCTGACAGCCAAATCAGCGGAGTCCGACATGCTGCAGGGCCTGGATATCGGGGCAGATGATTATATTACGAAGCCCTTCAGCCTGAGGGCGCTTTACGCAAGAATGGAAGCCGTATGGAGGAGAGCCGGAAGCCGCCAGGTAGAGGTGAGTCATCTTTCCTTTGGTGGTGGGCTGACCGTTGACTTGGATAATCGCAGAATATTAAGAAAAGCCCTTGAGGTAAGGCTGACCCCGAATGAATATAAAATTCTAGTTACATTGATGAAGTCTCCTAATAAGGTATTTACACGGGATGAGCTGATTACCATTGCTTTCGGAGAAGCCTTTGAGGGATTTGATCGAACGGTGGACAGTCATATCAAAAACCTTCGGGCGAAGCTGGAAGAGGATTCAAAAAATCCTATTTATATCAGGACGGTTCACGGCGTAGGGTATAAGTTCGGAGGTGAGCTTGTATGAGAAGCATCCGGACTAAGGTATCCACAGCAATTATCAGTATCGTCCTTTTGGTAGTAGCCATCATCAGTTTCCTATCCAACTATCTGATTAACAAACAGTTTACAGAGTACATTACCCGTCAGCAGGAGCTGAGGGCGCAGATCATAACAGCCTCCATAAGTGAGCAGTATATCACCCAGAAAAACCAATGGGATATAGAATATATTCATACGATTGGTATGCTATCCTTGTATGAGGGCTATATTTTGAAGGTATATGACAGGGAGGGAAGAAGCCTGTGGGATGCCCAGTCCCATGATATGGCACTATGTAACCGTATCATGGAGGAGATTTCTGAACGGATGAGAATCAACTATCCTCAGTTGGAGGGGGAATTTCAATCAGAAGCCTATCCCCTGACCCAAAACGGACTTCGGATTGGTTCTGTCAGCATTAGCTATTTTGGTCCCTTCTTCCTGTCGGAGAATGAGTTCAAATTTCTGGATTCCTTGAACAAGGTTTTGATTGGAGTAGGATTGGCCTCCCTCATACTATCGATATTGATCGGTCATATCCTTGCCAGAAGAATCAGCAGTCCGGTTCTTAAGACTGTGGAGGTAACTAAGAAGATAGCAGAAGGCAATTATAATGTTCGACTAGAGGAGAAGGCTGATACAAGGGAGCTGAATATGCTGGTGGGCTCCATCAATCATCTGGCCTACTCCCTGGAGACCCTTGAAAAGCTGAGAAAGCAGCTAACGGGGGATGTGGCCCATGAGCTTAGAACACCTATTACAATTCTACAGTCCCACATGGAAGCCATGATTGAAGGGGTATGGGAACCGACGCAGGAGAGACTGGAGGGCTGCTACGAGGAAACAGTCAGGATCAGTAAGCTGGTCGATGACCTGGAACAGCTGGCTAAGGTTGAGAACCGGAATATAAAGCTGAATAAGTCTATTTTTTCTATACAGGAGCTGATGAGAAAGACTGCGGACAGCTTTGAAAATGAGTTATACAAAAAGAATCTGAAGCTTGCCCTAAGGGGCCCGGAGGTTAACCTCTATGGGGACCCGGACCGTATGCAGCAGGTCCTGATAAATCTGATGTCCAATGCAGTGAAGTATACGGGGAATGGCGGAAATATCTCCTTCACTGCCTTTGAAACCGGGGATGCGGCAGGCTGTTCAATTACTGATGACGGAATAGGAATACCTAAGGAGGAGCAGCCCTTCATCTTCGAACGGTTTTACAGAGCGGACAAATCCAGAAACCGTTCTTCCGGCGGTTCAGGTATAGGGCTGACAATCGTAAAGTCCATTGTAGAGGCCCATGACGGCAGAGTTAAGGTAATCAGCCAGCCTAATGAGGGAAGTACCTTTACAGTCATTCTGCCTAAGAATCGATAAGACATTTCGTAATCTGCAAACCATACAGTAATCTGCAAGCCATATAGTGATCTGCAAACCATACAGTGATCTACAAGCCATATAGTGATCTACAAACCATACAGTGATCTACAAGCCATACAGTAATCTAACTACAAACAGGTGTATAGAAAACATCACCCCTTAAGAGCACCCCTTGCTTCTTAAGGGGTATTTTTATGCTTGGACTCACGTTCTTTCTGCTCGATGAGTTTAGAGAATTCTTAAAATATAGTAAGAATAGCATAAACCTATTTGAATTTATTGGAAATAAATATATAATACAATATATAAAACTATGATCGGTATCAATAGCCATCAGCTCCGCCTAAACAATTAGTAAAATATGGTTGACATATAATATTATATGGTGTATAGTATTATTAATTCAACAATATTATAGTAATAGAAGGGTTAGGAAGGGAGTTGATGTTATGGTATTTAATACCGGTTCAGCATTACTCGATGCGATTGTACTTGCTGTTGTTTCAAAGGAACCGGAGGGAACCTATGGCTACAATCTGACGCAGGAGATCCGGCAGGCAATTGAGGTTTCAGAATCTACTCTGTATCCGGTACTCAGGAGATTGCAGAAGGACGATTGCCTGGTCGTATATGATATGGAGTTCGGGGGAAGAAACCGAAGATATTATAAAATAACCGACAAGGGAATGATTCAGCTCAAGTTATATTTGGATGAATGGGTGAGTTATTGTAAGAAGATCAATCAAATATTTGGAGGAGTGAGATAGATGTCGAAGATGGAGTTTATGAGAGAGCTGGAGGGCTTATTGTCGGATATCCCTTTAGAAGAACGCAATGAAGCGATTAAGTATTATAATGATTATTTTGAAGATGCGGGAGAGGATCATGAAGCGGAGATTATTCAGGAGCTGGGCTCCCCAAAACGAATAGCCGGCATCATCAAGGCTGATCTAAGCCTCAGCGGGGAAGAGCATGAGAACAGGGGCTTCTTCACGGAGAAGGGCTATCAGGATACCATATATACGGACGAAAAATATGAGCTGATCAAGACGCCACAGTCAGCCAATGGGGAGAATAGCAAAGAGGCCTCCTCCGATGACCGGGCAGGTAGCAGGGGGCAGAGCGATGCTGGGGCCGGATATAAGGATGGTTCCGGGAACGGTTATACAAGGAACAGCCAGTCAGGGAATCACCAGGCAGGAAACAGCCAGGGATATCAAGGTGCTTCGGGCTCCGGTCAATATAAAAACAATACAAACATTGCATTACTTATTCTCTTAGGAATCTTTCTTATTCCTATCGGTATTCCGATGGTGTTTGCAGTCTTCGGAGTGTTATTTGGTTTTATGGCCGCGCTATTCGGAATTGTCATCGGCTTCGGAACAGCCGGTGTGGCCATGACTTTAGCCGGTGCTGTATTGTTTATCATTGGTATCGTACAGATCAATGTTCCCTTGGCGTTGCTGATGTTATGCGGCAGTGGTTTGGTTATATTTGGCTTGGGTATACTATTCCTGCTTCTTAGCATCCAGATATGCAGGAAGCTACTTCCGGCTATAATCAGAGGAATTGTCAATCTGTGCAGAATACCCTTTAAGAATAGGAGTGTGATGGTATGAAGACGATGTCTGGAAAGGTATGGTTGGGAATTGGTTTCATTTCTTTCAGTCTGGGAATTCTCTTATTGATTTTAGCAGCGGTATCAGGTTATCGCATGAGAAGGGGAGATACCTACACCTTCAAGGAAGGGTATGAGCAGGAGATCAGGTCCTTGGACTTTAAGATAGAATATGGCCATGTTCAGTTCCTAGAGGGTGAGGAATTCAGAATCGATGCGGATGGTTTATATGAGGGCGGAGCATTTGAATCAATCGTAAGGGATGGTGTTTGGACAATTAGAGAGAAGAGTAAAACCAAGGTTGATATTTTTGGAATGCACCTTCCTGCGATATCCTTGTTTGGTGGTATATTAGAGCAGGATATCAGGATTACCCTTCCGAAGGATTTTATCGCTGAGGAAATCCATTTGGAGCTGGGTGCAGCCAGGTTGGAGGTTGGTAGCCTCAGGTCGAAAACAGGAAGTTTTACCATCGGTGCGGGAGAGGCTTATTTTGACCAGCTGGAGATTACAGAGCACTCGACCTATGATGTCGGTGCAGGCTATATGGAGATACGCAGAGCGAATATTAAGAATATATCAGTGGATTGTGGCGTAGGATATTTTAATTTAGAAGGAATTGTAACCGGAGAGAATGAAGTTACCTGCGGAGTAGGAAGAGTCAGGATGGATATGGAGGGTGATATCGAAGGATATTCCTATCAGGCTGACACCGGGATCGGTAATGTGACTGTCAACGGAAAGAGTCACCTGGGAAGTCTGAAGAGGAATTCACAGAAGGAATCCCTGGGAAGCTTTGATTTGGAATGCGGAATCGGGAATATTACGATGCTAATTTATTAATCACAAAGGGAATGGAAAGGAGGTTATCCTATGGAACCAAAAAAATTATACAGATCCACATCCAATCGAATGATTTGCGGGGTATGTGGAGGAGTAGCGGAGTATTTAAATGTTGATCCGACAGTCATCAGATTATTATGGGTTATGTTCGGAATATTTGGTCTTGGCATCCTGGTTTATATCGCTGCTGCAATTATCATGCCCATACAGTAAATGATCGAGACTTAGAAATGAGTGGGCTTTTAAAAGCTCACCCAAGGATTGACAAATAGCCAGTAAATAGGTGCGATGAAAAACACCACCAACGATAGGAGTTTTCCATATCGTTGGTGGTGTTAATAATTCTTATATCACCTTATTCACAATCTCAATAATCTGGGTTGCTTCGAAGGGCTTAGCAAGAAATTCAACCGCACCGTACTTGATGGCATCTACCATCTTTGTCTTCTGGCCTGCAGCAGTTACCATGATCACCTTTGCGGTCTTATCAAATTCCATGATTTCCTTTAAAGCGCTTAAGCCATCCTTAATGGGCATTGTAATATCCATTGTGGTGAGATCGGGATGGAGCTCCTTAAACTTCTCAATGCCATCTTCTCCATTGACAGCTTCCCCGATTACCTCGTGCCCATTTTCCTCTAAAATGCTTCTCAGTATTTTCCGTGAAGTTTTGGAATCATCAACTAATAGAATCCTTGCCATGATTATTTCCTCCTAATTTATCTCAACCGTATTATTAATAGCAACTAGTAAATCAGTCTGTTTTCCATCTATCACGATAGGAACCACATAGATATCACCGGTAGAAGTCAGTACCTTATTAGAGTAGAATAGCGGAGGGGTCATGTCTATATGTATATTCTCTATACTTAATTTGGATGCAAACAAGCCGTTGGTACAATTAATGAATTCACATACAGAATCAAAAGCATCCTCATCCATCGTGGTGAACTCTTCCTTGGCAAAGGGATTAGCTAAGGTTAACAGCTCCTTGTCCTTGCATGCAAAGCCAACAAAAATCGAATGATCTCCCACCATGTTCTGATAGGCCAGACTGCCAAAGGAATATTCAGAGGCTCTATATGCTTTCTCAAGCATGATATCATTATGTATGAAGCGGATAATATTACGGATAGCTAGGCTGATGCATTCAAAGCTTAACGTTTCCACTCCATGAACAAATACCGGAATGATTCTGTCGATGTCTCCTGATTTTAATGCATCCAGATCTGAATCTGATAAATTGTGATCCTTTTTATAGCTTTCCAGACAGGTCTCAATCTCATCCATTGTCATAAGGTTCTTATCGGAAAGAACCTGTATGAATTTTAAGTAGGGATTACCCTGCAGGTTAAGCAGGTAATTAACCTCCTCTGTCAGAAGGTAGCCCTTCTCGATTGCAATATCGCCAAAACGCCGATCCATCTGCTTCTGGAGTTCATTCACATCATCCGCTTGCTTTGTGGTAAGTAATTTCTCGGCAACAGCAATCAATCCTAATTTTGCTCGGGAGCTTTTTTGCTGTTCTAAAACGATTTCCAATTGAGATTGAGAAATTTTATTCATCTTCACTAAGTAATGTCCAAAATACTGTCCGAACATGCTAGTTCTCCTTTCGTAATCCGTTTCATTTTATTACTTTCTTATAGCAGATAGGTAATTACCTTAGCCGCACATTGTATACTGTACGTACGGATCCTTAACATATACATAATATTTTTCCAGAATGTTCATATACTATATAATATACAACAAAATCTATAAAAAATATAGTCTTTATTTTAAATTATTACAATTTTTATCTTTTTGGTTAAATTTTTCATAGCTTTGGAGAAAAGTCCTAAAGAAGAAGGGATCAAACGAAAAATTGGATGACATTTATGCCCTTCTATGGTAAAGTAAAGCTTAAGTTAAAAAGAACAGGTACTGTAAAGGAAGAGTGGAGATTAGAATGAAGAAAATACTGGATATGATTTCTGATGAGTTAATGAGAGCCTTTGAGCAGAAGGGCTTAGAAGCTAGATATGGCCAGGTTACCTTATCCAACCGGCCTGATTTATGCCAATACCAATGTAATGGTGCCTTGGCAGCTGCAAAGCAGTATAAAACGGCACCAATTAAGATAGCACAGGAAATTGTGGAGCAGCTGACAGGAAATAAAATGTTTAAGGAAATCACAGCAATTCTCCCCGGCTTTATAAATATTACCTTAAGTGAGGAGTTTCTGGCCGGTTATATGAATGATATGCTTGTTTCAGACAGCTTCGGCTGCGAAAAGGTAGCTCATCCCCAAACGGTAGTCCTTGATTATGGCGGAGCCAATATTGCCAAGCCCCTTCATGTAGGACATCTGCGCTCTGCAATCATTGGTGAGAGTGTTAAGAGAATTCATAGATTCATGGGGAATAAGGTAATCGGTGACGCACATCTGGGAGATTGGGGTACCCCTATGGGTCTGATTATTGCAGAATTAAAGCGTAGAAAGCCGGAGCTGGTATATTTCGATGACAGCTTTACCGGTGAATATCCGTCAGAGGCCCCCTTTGATATCTCTGAGCTGGAGGAATATTATCCCGCTGCAAGTAATTATTCCAAGGAAAATCCAGAATTCAGAGAAGAAGCGAAGCAGATTACGGTTCAGCTTCAAAGTGGGCACAGAGGGTATGTTGCTTTATGGAATCATATCCGTGCCGTATCCGTAACGGATCTGGTAAGGATCTATAAAAGCCTGAATGTGGACTTCGATCTTTGGAAATCGGAGAGTGACGCACAGCCTTATATCCCGGATATGATACAATACCTTAAGGATAACCAATATGCCAAAATCAGTGAGGGAGCATTGGTGGTAGAGGTGAAGGAGGAAACCGATACGAAGGAGGTTCCTCCCTGCATGATTTTAAAATCGGACGGTGCTACCCTGTATAATACCACAGACCTTGCTACGATCGTCGAGAGAATGAAGCTGTTTCAACCGGATCGGATCATATACTTTACCGATAAGAGACAGGAGCTTTATTTTGAGACGGTGTTCCGTTGTGCAAGGAAGACGAAGCTGGTAAATGAGGATACGGAGCTTAATTTCATCGGCTTTGGTACAATGAACGGTAAGGACGGTAAGCCCTTCAAGACCAGGGAGGGCGGGGTTATGCGCCTGGAATACCTGATTGATAATGTTTATGATGAGGTATACAAAAAAATCATGGAGAATCGCAGTATGCCGGAGGCTGAGGCAAAGAAGGTGGCCTCCATCGTCGGTATGGCAGCGCTTAAGTATGGAGATTTATCCAATCAGGCCTCGAAGGATTATGTATTTGATGTGGAGCGCTTCACCTCCTTTGAGGGTGATACAGGCCCGTATATTTTATATACGATCGTCAGAATTAAGTCCATTTTGGCGAAATACAAGGAACTGGGCAAAACGGTAGAGACCGGACCTGTCATAAGGCCGGCAGCCGGACCCTCTGAGACGGCGCTGATGCTGGAGCTGGCTAAATTCAATGATATGATCGGTCAGGCCTATGAGGAGACAGCACCTCACAGAATCTGCCAGTATATCTATGATCTGGCCAATGCGTTCTCCAGCTTCTACCATGATACGAAGATTATTGCCGAGGAGGATGAGCAGAAGCAAGCCTCCTGGATCTCCCTGATCAGCCTGGTACTGGAGGTTCTGCAGACAGGGATAGATCTGCTTGGTATTGAAGCTCCTGATAGAATGTAATATGAAATAACAGATACCGGTCAGAAGGTTTCTATATGAACCGGCTGACCGGTATGTTTATACAATTTAGAACGGATTGTTGGGTGAAAGCGAGGTGATCGGGATGTTCATTAAGAGAGCAACAGAGCTAAGCCTGCTCACGAAGCAGTATGAGGATCCGGGTTCAAGTCTGGTGATCTTATATGGAAGAAGGGGAATTGGAAAGACGACTCTTCTTAGGGAGTTCATAGCGGATAAACCGGCTTATTATTATGCCTGCGTGGACTGTGCCAAAGGGATGCAGCTGAGCAGGTTGAACAGCCATTGGCAGGCGTCCGGAATGTCTCCCGGAGTATATCCTGACTATCACAGTCTATTTGCTGCGATTACCCAACAAAATCGTAAAACTGTAATTATATTGGATGAATTCCATCTGCTGCTAAAGGAGGGCTCTGAGCTGTTGGAGGCTGTAAAACTGCTGGACAAGCTTCCGGGGCCGGTCATGCTCATTCTTTGCTCCTCCTCCATCCGTTTTGTTGAGAATGAAATGGTTGCTTGGATGGGAACGGCAGCCTCCCGTATCAATGCCTATCTAAAATTAAAGGAGTTTACCTTTGTGGATTTTGTGAACCGTTTTCCAAGGTCCACAGTGGAAGCCTGCATCCATATCAGTGGTATTCTGGGAGGTGTTCCGGATTATCTTAAGGAATGGAAGGAGGGCAGGTCCATAAGGGAGAATATCCTTAGTGCTATTTTGGACAAGAACAGCAGACTCTATGAAGAACCCCTGCACTATCTGAAGCTGGAGCTCAGGGAAACGGCTGTATACAGTACGCTCTTGGCCTCCTTGGCTGAGGGAAACAGGAAGCTGAATGATCTGCATAACCATACCGGCTATTCCCGGGCGAAGATATTGGTATATTTAAAGCTTCTCACAGGAATGGATATCGTGGAGAAGCTGGTGCCTCTGGAGGATGAGGGCAGGGAGAATGCCATGAAGGGGCTATACCGGATTAGGGATCATTTCCTGCATTTCTGGTATCGTTTTATTTTTCCGCATCTGACTGAGCTGGAGCTGGGCCTTAAGGAGCAGGTTTATGATACCTATATCAGTCCGGCTCTGGATGGATATATGGAAGAGTATTTTTCCGATGTCTGTATGGAGTATCTGAAGCTGATGAACCAGCATGGCAGGCTGAGAATGAGGTATCAGTGGTGGGACCGCTGGTATGGGAAGAACGGAACCATAGATGTCATCGCCAAGGGCAGAGACGGGCATACCCTGGTAGGAAAATGTATCTGGAAGGATGGACCGGCAGGTATGGATCATTTTGAAGCATTGAATACGCTGTCCAAGGAAGCCGGATTAAGGCCGGAGCTATATTATCTATTCTCCAGACATGGCTTTTCTAAGGAGCTTTCCCAGCTGGCTCTGGATAGGGATGATGTGATATTGGTTGGACTTGAGGATCTATAGCGTCTGGAGGGCTTTGATGTGTATCGTTTGATTTCAAAATTAGTGGTATATAAGCAGCTTGGAGAAAACAGCCTGCTCTCGGAGCTGGCAGAGCTGATGAAGGAGTATGAGAGCTCCCAAAAGGAGGGGCAGGGAGCACTGATCACCGGAGAGGAGATTACCTCTCGGATCTATTCCCTGATCAACCGTCTTCTGGAGCTGGCAACGGTGTATGGTTTTGATACCAACCTATGGCATAATTATCTTACCTATCTATTGGTTACCTGTGAGAATCCCTTCAGCATCACCTGTGAGAAGGTTGGAGCGAAGGAGGGTACGGTGAACCGGTTTGCCAAAGGTGATTTTAAGATCTTCAAGGCACTATTTGATTATGATTTCGGACCCCTGGAGAGGGCGCTTAATATCAACTGCTTTACGATCATCTCTGAGTATAAGGCCATTGAGAAGAACAGCAACAGATATCATAAGAATGTAAGTGAGAAGGTTCAGCGCTTAAGCCGACAAATCGAGGCTGCCGAGGATGAGGAAGAGATTTTTCAGCTTGTTACCGGTTTCTATAAGGAGCATGGCGTTGGTAAGTTTGGCTTGAACAAGGCCTTTCGAATCAGGAAGGAGCAGGAGCAGGTAACGATCTTTCCTATTACCAATACACAGGAGGTTATGCTGTCCGATCTGGTTGGCTACGAGCTACAGAAGCGTAAGCTGGTTGAGAATACAGAGGCCTTTGTAGAGGGAAGAAAGTCCAATAATGTACTGCTGTATGGAGATAGCGGAACCGGTAAATCCACCGCTGTGAAAGCCATCCTGAATGAATACTATGCACAGGGCTTAAGGATGATAGAAATCTATAAGCACCAGTTTGAGGATCTATCCGCCATCATCTCCCAGATCAAGAACAGGAATTATAAGTTCATAATCTATATGGATGATCTGTCCTTTGAGGAATTTGAGATAGAATACAAATATCTGAAGGCTGTCATAGAAGGCGGTCTTGAGACCAAACCGGATAATGTCCTGATCTATGCCACCTCTAACCGCAGGCATCTCATCCGAGAGACCTGGGATGACCGTTCTGACATGGAAAAGACGGGTGAGCTCCATCGCTCCGATACGATGCAGGAGAAGCTGTCCTTAGTTGCCCGCTTTGGAATTACGATTAATTTCTCGGCTCCGAACAAGAAGGAGTATCTCCAAATTGTGAAGAGCCTTGCCAAACGACAGGGGAATATTCAACTGACGGAGGAGGAGCTATCTGCAGAGGCAAATAAATGGGAGCTATACCATGGAGGAATGTCCGGGCGTACTGCCCAGCAGTTTATCAATTATCTGGCAGGCAGGGCAGAGCCCTAACGGGAAAAGGTCATGGCTGTGAGGGAAGCACCGGAGTAACAATTGCCTAAGTATGGGATACAATTATCCTGTGAGTTCCGCTGGGATTATAATAAGGAGGTAGGATTAATGGATAAATATAGAATTTTGGTAAAGGGAATCGTAAAGTATGAGGATAAATACCTTATGGTTAAACGTTGGTTTGATGATAGAGTTTCGGAGCCCTATCAATGGGCTTTCGTAGACGGTAGCATCGAATTTATGGAGGCACCTGATAAAGCGGTTTTAAGACATGTCTTAGAACAAACCGGAATATCGGTTACCATTGACCGTTTATTGTATACCTGGTCCTTTATGACCGGAGATGTATTCAATATCGGAATCAGTTATCTGTGCCTGGCAACTCTGGATACGGTATTACTATCAGAGGAGCTGGTTGACTACCAATGGATTAAGAGAGAGGAATTCAACACCTACATCGATAGGAGGATATTGGAGGATATCGAACGGTCTGAATGGATATAGTGGCTTGCATCACCTGTGAACAAGCAAACGGAAAGGTATGGTAAGGCGGAAAACGATGAGAACCTTAATTAAGAACGGATATGTAATCGATCCGGCCTCGGATCGGGAAGGATATTATGATATCCTACTGGAGGGAGAGCGGATTCGGAGTATTGAGCAGGAGCTTTCGATCAAGGACACGGAGCACGACCTTCTGCTTGATGCATCGGGCTGTTATGTCATGCCCGGCTTCATTGATCTGCATGTCCATCTGAGGGAACCGGGCTATGAATATAAGGAAACCATACGAACCGGATCCATGGCAGCAGCGGCAGGAGGGTTTACCACCATATGTCCCATGCCGAACACAAAGCCCAGTACAGACTCGCCGGAGAGCCTTGCGTTTGTTTGTCAAAGGGCAGGACAGGAGGCCGTGGTCAATATCTTACCCGTAGCAGCAATAACAAAGGAGCAGGAGGGTAGGGAGCTGACCGATATTTCTTCCCTTGCAGCGGCAGGAGCAGTAGCCCTAAGTGAGGATGGCAAGTCCGTGATGGATACAGCACTCTATAAAAAAGCAATGCAGCAGGCAGCAGCTGTCGGCATCCCTATTCTCGCCCACTGTGAGGATAAGAGCCTCGTGGGAAGGGGAGTCATCAATGCAGGGAAGAAGGCAGCAGAGCTTGGACTGGAGGGAATTAGTAATGCGGTGGAGGACATCATTGTAGCCAGGGATATCCTTCTGGCTAAGGAGACAGGGGCACAGCTACATCTTTGCCACTGCTCCACGAAGGACAGCGTGAGGATGCTTGGAGCTGCGAAAGGGGAAGGTCTCCCTGTCAGCGGTGAGGTATGTCCCCACCATTTTATACTAACCGATGAGGATATTACTGAAGATGATGCTAATTATAAGATGAATCCTCCGCTGAGATCGAAGGAGGATGTAGCTGCACTGAAGCAGGGACTGAAGGATGGAACCTTGGAGGTGATTGCCACGGATCATGCCCCTCATTCGAGGGAGGAGAAGGAGAAATCCTTTCGGGAAGCACCCTTTGGGATCGTAGGTCTTGAGACGGCATTTGCGCTTACGGCCACAGAGCTCCTACACGCAGGATATCTAACTGCGAGACAGCTGGTTGAGAAGCTGAGTACGAATCCGGCAAGAATTCTCGGCATTGATAGGGGAAGCCTAAAGGTTGGAGGTGTTGCAGATATTGTAATCGCAAATCCGGAGCAGGAGTACCTGATTGATCAAAACACCTTCTTCAGTAAAGGAAGGAATACCCCCTTCCATGGGAGGAAGGTCAAGGGAAAAATCCGGTATACCCTTGTTTCGGGTAAGTTGGTCTATGACGGAAGCCAGCATAGGATACTGTAATGAACTTAGATCTCAAGTACAGAGTCCAAAGATAAGTTACTGTACGATGGGATGGATTAGGACATATGTATGATTGCAATCGTTGAATAGATCAGAGATTATGTAAGGAAGGCGATTGGACAGTGTTCACAGGCGAGCTAGATCACTGACTTGTTACAGCAACCATACCGTTTGTAGCATTGCAGCCGGTTCAGCTCAGAAGGAAATAAGTAATCTGGAGGATTGGAATGATTAACAAATTAATTGAGAAGATCAGTCAGACCCAGGCACCTGTTGTCGTAGGCCTGGACCCAATGTTAAGCATGATACCGGAGCATATCCTTTCTAAAGCCTACAGCGAGAAGGGAGAGAATCTGGAGGGAGCATCGGAGGCAATCTGGCGTTTTAACCAGGGGATTATTGATGCGACCTATGATCTTATTCCTGCGGTCAAGCCTCAGATAGCGATGTATGAGCAGTTCGGGATAGAAGGTCTTAAGGCTTATGTTAAGACGGTGGAGTATAGCAAACAGAAGGGTCTGGTGGTTATCGGGGATGTGAAGCGGGGAGATATCGGCTCAACCTCGGAGGCATATGCAACCGGACACCTCGGTAGGGTAATGATCGGAGGCAGAGAATTCCGAGGCTTTGATGAGGACTTTATCACAGTGAATCCATATTTGGGCTCTGATGGGATCCTCCCCTTCATTGAGGTCTGCAGGGCTGAGAATAAGGGCTTATTCATCCTGGTGAAGACCTCTAATCCTTCCAGTGGAGAGTTTCAGGATCAGCTGGTGGGGGACACACCCCTCTATGAATTGGTAGGTAAGAAGGTGGCAGAATGGGGAGAGCTTCACACAGGCAATACCTATAGCCAGATTGGAGCAGTGGTTGGGGCAACCTATCCTGAGATAGGTAAGATACTCCGTAAGCTGATGCCAAAGACCTACATTCTGGTTCCGGGCTATGGAGCTCAGGGGGGTAAGGCGGAAGATCTGAAGCATTATTTCAATCGGGATGGCTTGGGTGCCATTGTGAATTCCTCCAGAGGAATCATTGCGGCTTATAAGCAGAAGGGTTATGAGAAATTTACAGGTACAGCCTACGCAGATGCTTCGAGGCAGGCGGTTCTTGATATGAGAGAAGATTTAAAGAAGGCCTGGGTTACCCTTTCATAAAGCAAGGATGCTTTTGAGAGCCGCGATATCATAGGATATCTGCTGCTTCATAAGCATCCTTTTTAAAAGCGATTGCTATATACTTTAATAGGAAATATACTGTGCCCGGGAGTTACAGGGTTCTGACAAAGAGCATCAGATCTTTTCGGGCTCCGGATATTCAACTCCGAAGGTATCAACCGTTACAGTCTTCATAATCTGGGGCTCCAGGGGAGCATCAGAATAATCTGTTTTGGTTTCGGCAATCTTGTTAACAGCACTCTGACCCTCTATCACCTTGCCGAAGGCAGCGTAGGAGCCGTCCAGATGGGGTGAATCCTTATGCATGATAAAGAACTGTGAACCGGCTGAATCCGGGCGCTGGGATCTCGCCATGGAGATAACACCGGCTGTATGCTTCAGGCTATTATTGAAATGGTTATAGGAGAACTCACCCTTAATGGAATAACCGGGACCTCCCATACCGTTACCCTCCGGATCGCCTCCCTGAATCATGAAACCACGGATTACTCGGTGGAATTTTAACCCGTTGTAAAAGCCCTTATTAACCAGGGATATAAAGTTGTTCACGGTATTTGGTGCAGTATCGGGATATAATTCCAGTTGGATCTTGTCACCGCTTTGCATTTCAATCGTTACGATAGGATTCTTTTTTTCCATATGAATTTCCTTTCAATGTGTTTATTAACAGAAAGCCTAAATTGGCTTTTGGTGGTAAATATAACATAATGGCTTGCTTAAGTCAATAGATTTAGGAAGGGTTGTAAATCATAGCTACTATTATTGACAAAACAGAGAAAAATATCATACCAGCTGCCTTTTCAGAATATTTTTACCAGAGGATTTTGAACGGAGACTTCCTATGGGCCGGAGCTTCTATAGGATATGCTTATATTTGAATGGAGCTTTCGATAAGCCTGAGCCTCTCCAGGATGCGCCTAAATTGAAACGAGCCTATCTCTGAGTGAGAGCTACTGTACCTGCGAGTAAATTATGGAGGGGGCTTTTTCTGAATAATCTTGAAATTTATGGGATTGATGTTTATAATTAATTAAGAAACAGTGGTAAAATCCATGTGATATAAAGCAGGAATTCCCGCAGGAAGGATTGATATACATGGCGGAGGTTCGGGATTGTCGGATAGAAAGGAAGAAAAATAGAGCGGATGAGTAGTGTATATACGTTTGGAGTAAAGACAGATCAGCATACTGCAATGATAGATATTACCCATCAGATCCAAGCGATCGTCAGTGAAAGTAAGGTAAAGCAGGGGATATGCATGGTATTTATACCACATACCACGGCAGCTCTGACGATTAATGAGAATGCTGATCCCGATGTAAAGCGGGATTTTATGATGGAACTCAATAAAATTGTTCCTCTGTCAGACGGTTATCATCATATGGAGGGCAATTCAGCTGCCCACATTAAGGCAAGTATGATGGGCTTTTCTGAAATGCTTATCATAGAAGATGGAAGACTCCTCCTCGGGACCTGGCAGGGTATTTATTTTATGGAGTTCGATGGACCCAGAATTCGTAAAGTCAAAGTGAAAATCATAGAAGGATAATCAGAGGACTGAGGGTTTTTATTGGATAAATGATTGTAAAAAAATGAAATATTCAATCTTGTGGTTACAGAGGTTTTAGGATATAATCAGAGCATCGCAAACGAGAATGTAGGAGAATTACCCAATGACAGTACCAGTTAAGTATAAAGCTGTAATAAAAGAGCAAACACAGCTGGCGAATGGAATCTTCAGTATGTGGCTTCAGTCTGAGGAAATTACAGAGAAGGCTGTACCGGGACAGTTCCTATCCCTCTACAGCAGGGATGGAAGCAGGCTTCTGCCCAGACCGATCAGTATCTGTGAGATGGACCGCTCTCAGGGAGGAATACGGTTGGTTTACCGTGTTGCCGGAAAGGGAACGGAGGAATTCTCCGGACTGTCAGCAGGAGCTTCAATAGAGGTCATGGGACCTCTCGGAAACGGATTTATGCCGGAGAAAGGGAAGGCTCTGCTCATCGGAGGAGGAATTGGGATACCTCCAATGCTGGAGCTGGCGAAACAGCTTTCCGGCAGCCAAGAGATTGTTCTTGGATATCGGGATATTACTTTTTTAGAGAAAGAGTTTGAAGCCTATGGTAGTGTCTATCTTGCTACAGAGGATGGCAGTTCAGGTACGAAGGGGAATGTATTGGATGCCATCCGAGCGCATCAGCTCACAGCGGATATCATCTATGCCTGCGGGCCGACACCAATGCTTCGAGGGATTAAGGAATATGCCAAAGAACATGGGATCAAAGCACAGCTCTCCATGGAGGAAAGAATGGCCTGCGGTATCGGTACATGCCTTGGCTGTGTTTGTAATACGAAGGATAAAGATCATCACAGCAATGTGAAGAATAAAAGAATCTGCAAGGATGGACCGGTATTTTGGGCGGATGAGGTGGAGCTATGAATACAAGGGTAACGCTAGCGGGAATAACCTTTCAAAACCCGGTAACGACAGCATCCGGCACCTTCGGCTCAGGAATGGAATACTGTGACTATGTAGACCTTTCCAGGCTTGGTGCAGTAACAACCAAGGGTGTATCCAGTGTTCCCTGGCCAGGCAATCCTACCCCCAGGGTTGCGGAGACCTATGGAGGTATGCTGAATGCAATCGGATTGCAGAATCCGGGTGTGGACATGTTTCTGAGCAGGGATGTTCCTTTCTTAAGGCAATATGATACGAAGATTATTGTGAATGTCGTGGGTAAAACCATAGAAGATTATTGTGAAGTGGTGGAACGTCTGGCAGACGCGGATGTAGATCTTCTTGAAATAAATATCTCCTGTCCCAATGTTAAGGAAGGCGGCATCAGCTTCGGACAGGATGCCACCAGAGTCGAGCATATCACCAAAGAGCTGAAGGCAAGAGCAAAGCAGCCGATTATCATGAAGCTTAGTCCCAATGTGACGGATATTGCCGATATGGCGAGGGCTGCGGAAGCAGGAGGGGCGGATGCGATTTCTTTAATCAATACACTGACCGGTATGCAGATAGATATAAATAAGAAAACCTTTCTGCTCGCAAACCGGACAGGCGGTTTATCCGGTCCTGCGATCAAACCGATCGCAGTTCGCATGGTATATCAGGCTGCCAAGGCGGTGAAGCTTCCGGTAATCGGAATGGGCGGGATCATGAAGGCTGAGGATGCACTGGAATTTCTGATGGCAGGAGCTACCATGGTAGCGGTTGGAACAGCTAATTTTATCAATCCCAGGGCAACTCTTGATGTCATCGAAGGAATAGAAGTCTTTATGAATGAGCAGGGTATTGGTGATATTCAGGAAATCATAGGCTGTGTGGAGTAATGATGCAATGTCGTAACGTATCATAGCATGGAGGTTATTATGGAAGGGTATAAGCAGGAATTTATTGAATTCATGGTGGATTGCGGAGTGTTAAAATTCGGTGATTTCACCACGAAGAGCGGCAGAAAAACCCCCTTTTTTGTGAACACGGGCTTTTACCGCACGGGGTCACAGCTTAAGAAGTTGGGCAGTTATTATGCCAAGGCAATTCATGATAAATTCGGTCTGGAGTTTGATGTTTTATTCGGACCGGCCTACAAGGGAATTCCCTTAAGCGTGGCTACAGCGATTGAACTCAATGAGTTATATCAAAAGGAAGTTAAGTACTGTTCTAATAGGAAAGAAGTGAAGGACCACGGTGATACCGGTATTCTACTGGGTTCACCGATTGAGGATGGAGATCGGGTAATCATCATCGAGGATGTTACGACAGCAGGTACCTCTATCGGTGAGACAATGCCGATTTTGAGGGCTCAGGGGAAGATTGATGTTCTCGGACTGGTGGTATCCGTAGACCGCATGGAGAGAGGACAGGGCACCAAATCAGCATTGTCCGAGATAGAAGAAAATTATGGAATAACCACAACAGCGATTGTAACTATGCAGGAGGTTGTGGAGCATTTATATCTGAAACCCTACCAGGGGAAAGTAATGATTGATGATGCCTTGAAGGCAGCAATTGATGCTTATTATCAGCAATATGGTGTAGTTAAGTAGTTCGTAGGTATGCGAATAAGCGGGTATGCGGGTATATGGGTATATTGGTATATGGGTATATGGGTATATGGGTATATGGGTATATGGGTATACGGGTATATGGGTATATGGGTTAATGAAAGGAGGGGCTATTATGATGGAAAAAATCTATCATACGATGAAATCTGTCGGTGTGTGGAATCTGGTGTTAGGTATACTTCTGATTATTGCAGGGCTGTTTGCAGGAATTTTCATGATCCTAAATGGAGCAAAGCTATTGAAAAAGAAATCCGAGCTGCTATTTTAGGCTAATGCTCGTGCCTGCTACAATGCTTTGAGATGAATCTTTGTTAAGCAGGCAGGTTAGAAACCGTACAATTGATAGGAATGATTAAGGCAGGGGATGATAGAATTCTTCTGCCCTTTTTAAGGGACAAACAAAGCTTTCATACAAAACACAGCCGACAGAATTATTAAGCCTGAAGGCTGTAGGACAGACCTGGGAGGAGACTATGAAAACACAGGATTTTTATTATGAATTACCCGAGGAATTGATTGCGCAGGATCCTCTGACAGACCGTTCCGGTTCTAGGCTGATGGTGCTGAATAAGGCTACGGGTGAAATTGAGCACAGAATATTTAGAGAAATCAAGGAATATCTACATCCGGGGGATTGCCTTGTTATTAATGATACAAAGGTCATTCCGGCAAGACTGATCGGTGAGAAGCAAAGAGCAGCAGGGATAAGGGCCGATGAGGACAGTCCCGGAGCTAAGATAGAGCTTTTGTTACTCAAGCGAAGGGAAAATGATATCTGGGAGACTCTGGTGAAGCCCGGGAAGAAGGCCAGACCGGGTACTCGAATCAGCTTCGGAGATGGGCTTCTGACTGCTGAGATACTGGATATCGTTGAGGAAGGAAACCGTCTGGTGAGGTTTTATTATTGCGGAATATTTGAAGAGATTTTGGATCAGTTAGGTGAGATGCCGCTGCCACCCTATATTACCCATGAGCTGAAGGACAGGAACAGATATCAGACAGTGTATGCGAAGCAGGAGGGCTCCGCTGCTGCTCCTACTGCCGGATTGCATTTTACGAAGGAGCTGCTGGAGGAGCTTGAGGCGATGGGAGTCCGGATTGCCAGAGTCACCCTGCACGTCGGACTTGGCACCTTCCGTCCTGTGAAGGTGGAGGATGTGACAGAGCACCATATGCATTCGGAATATTACCAGGTGCTTCCGGAGGAGGCTGATAAAATCAACCGTGCGAAAGCAATGGGTGGAAGAATTATCTGTGTGGGAACCACCAGCTGCAGAACCATTGAATCAGCAGCAGATGAGACGGGGATCGTACAACCGGGCGGTGGTGACACCTCAATCTTTATCTATCCAGGCTACCGTTTTAAGGTACTGGATGCCTTGATAACGAACTTCCATTTACCGGAGTCTACGTTGATGATGCTGGTCTCTGCTCTGGCAGGTAGGGAGCATATCATGGAGGCATACAGGGAGGCAGTGAGGGAACGCTACCGTTTCTTCAGTTTTGGTGATGCAATGTTTATAACAGACTCCTTAAAGATATCAAATGAACGGAAATAGATTATTCCCCTAGACATTGGGGATGTGTTAAAAGGCACCTTATTTTCTTTCTCTATACTCTTTTCTAAAGGACAAGCGAACAGCTGCCGAGAGAGCATAGAAAGAAAAGTAGGTGCCTTTGATCTATATAGCTGCCCGGCATCAGCCGTCAGCCAAAACGAGGTTTGATTTAGTAATAGTCCATTAGCCGGATATCATTTTTGCTAGGATACTTCTGCCGACACTGATTCCATTCGCAGAGGCCTGCTGCAGTCCTCTGGTAACGGAAGCTCCATCACCGATGGCCCTTAAGCCCTCTACACTGGTTTCAAAATCCTTGTTTACCACTACCTTATTGGAATAGAATTTTACCTCAACACCATAAAGCAGAGTCTCATCACTGGCGATACCGGGAGTTACCTTATCCAGTGCCAGAATCATTTCCTTAATATCTACCATAATGCGGTGAGGGAATACTAAGGATAAATCACCGGGAACCGCATCCTTTAGGGTAGGAATCAAATTATTCCGGCATAGACGCTCCTCGGTGGTTCGCCTGCCTCTTTGGAAGTCACCAAAGGTCTGTACCAGGATCCTGCCTCCGCAGAGCATATTACTCAGCTGGGCGATATGCTTGCCGTATTCGATCGGAGTCTTGAAGGGCTTTGTGAAGTTCTTCGAAACCAGGATTGCAAAGTTGGTGTTGTTTGTCTTATAGTCCTTGGATTTATAGGCATGCCCATTTACAACGGCCAGATTATTCTCATAATATTCCGTAGCTACTTCTCCGGAGGGATTTGTACAGAAGGTACGAACCTTATCATCAAAGGTAGGTGTATAATAAACCAATTTGGCTTCATATAGATTCTTATTCAGGAAATCCATTACCTCATCCCTGACCTCAACGCGGACACCGATATCTACAGTTCCGACCTTGGTCTCAATTCCATGGGCATGACAAATCTGGCTGAACCAGTCGGAGCCTTCCCGACCAATGGCTGCCACGATCTCTTCAGCGTAGTAGGTATCACCCTTTGTGGTCGTAATACCTTTTGCCTTCCGGTTCTCAATCAGGATATCCTGTACCATCGTATGGAACAGCATCTCGACTCCGGAGGCCAGCAGATGCTCCTGGAGTCTGGTATAGATTTTATAGCCTTCCTCCGTTCCAAGATGACGGATTGGACATTCAATCAGCTTTAGATTTGCATTGATGGCTCTTCTTCTGATCTCCCGTATCTCGGCTTCCTTGTCCATACCATAGACATTCTCATCCGCACCAAACTTTAAGTAGATTTCATCGGATTCCTTGATGAGCTCCAGTGCCTGATCATAGCCTAAGATTTCAGGAAGGTTTCCTCCCACATCAGGGGAAAGGGACAGCTTACCGTCAGAAAATGCACCGGCACCGGCAAAGCCTGTCGTAATGGAGCAGGGCTTACAGCCAACACATTGCTTGGTAAGTCTCTTTGGACAGGTTCGTTTTTCGATTGGTCTGCCCTTCTCTACCATTAAGATCTTAAGATCCTTATTTTCCTTGATTAGCTCATAAGCACAAAAAATACCGGAGGGGCCGGCGCCAATAATAATCACATCATATTTCTGCATATGTAAGCTCCTTTCGCGTATTGTTTCCCGCAACCTCGCTCATTCTATCATATCAGCCGAAGAATTACAAGTATGTCTATTAGAAACAAGTGTCCGCAGAGTGAAAACGAATGTCACAAGGAACCTACCCGGATTTAGGTTCTGTCTGATTATACGAGATGAAAGTGCCTTAAGGCCTGTGCAACACCGTCCCGGTCCACATCCTCCGTGATATAAGAAGCCTGCTGCAGAACCTCCTTACTGGAATTACCCATGGCAATGCTATACGCTACATAATTCAGCATGGACAGATCATTGGAGCTATCCCCTAGGGCATAGGTATTTTCATGGGGAATGGAAAGCTGCTCCTCCAAGAATCGGATACCAGTGGCTTTAGAGTAGCCAAGGGGAACGATCTCATAGAAATGATTTCCCCGATCAATTACCTCAAATTGTGAGCTGTATTTTTGAAAAAAGCCTTGCAGATCACCACCATCCCTAGGAATGATACAGAATTTATCACATCTGATCTCAGGCTCCTGAAAGGTCAGTACCCGAAAGTGATGGCTATGGAGCTGACTATCCCGGATCTTCATAAAGAAGGGATTTTTGACCTCGGAATCATAATATATGGCATCCGTACCCTCTAGGACTGCATCCAGTCGATATTGATCAAAATCTGCCAGTAGCCTCCTGATTAGCGCAGGGTCAATGGTATGATGGAGCAAAACGGTGTTCTGATAGGAGATATAAGTTCCACAGCCGCAGACATAGCCATCAAAGCCAATGCCTGTAATTTCCCCTTCGATCTCAGCCATAGTTCGTCCGGTATTTACAAAGGCCAAATGTCCGTTGTTCTGAGCAGTTTTAATTGCATCCTTTGTGCTCTCTGATATGTGATGGCTCTTATGGCTCAGAATCGTCCCATCCACATCAAAAAATATCATGTTTCTCTTCATGGTGCCCCCTTATATGCCCGATAGGAGGAATGCCTTCAGCTTTGTGAAATTAGCCAGCAACATTCACCCCGGGTCAGTATTGTCATAATCTATCATAGATACTATCATAGATATAAGATAGAAGCAATGAAGTAAAAAGCGAAGGCTGTGTTACTATGCTTTATTATTAATAAAAAAAGAACCCCTTGACATTCATGAAAATGTCATATAAGATATGAGAAAATGATAAAAACCATGAAGGTGAATGTAGTAGGATATATTTTCCCGACAGAGAGGAAGTGCCACCGGTTGAGAGCACATCCAGGGTTCAGATGTATCACGAAGTTCGGCACCGGAGTTGCCTTTAAGATATTCCTTGGTATTGTATTTGCGACCGGAATAAAAGAAAGGCCGGATCAGATCCGTTATCGCTGGAGAGAAGTCTGTTCTTAATAGACTTAAATTTGGGTGGTACCACGATGCTTTCGTCCCTTGCGGGCGGGAGCTTTTTTTGTTTATTGTATGAGTCATGTAATTCAAATCATCATAAGATCAGGAGGAGAAATCATGTTAGAGAATCTGGTAAAAATCAAACAGCAGTTTCAAGACGAATTGAACGCAGCCCAGTCGAAGGACGAACTGGAGAGGATCAGAGTTTCCTTCCTAGGCAAGAAAGGTCTAGTGACGGAGGAGCTTAAGAATCTTCGTAATCTGGACGCGGAAGAGAAGAAGACCGCAGGACAGCAGGTGAATATCCTGAAGAACGAGATAGAAAAAGCGATTGTGGAGTACCAGAAAACCCTGGAGGAGAAGGAATATGAAAGGGAAATCGCCGGTGCAGAGGTGTATGATTATTCCATTCCTTCTTCAAAGGAGGTTGGTACACTGCATCCGATTACAATCGTTCAGAAGCAGATTGAGGAAGTATTTAAGACCATGGGCTTCATCATTGAGGATGGCCTGGAGATACAAACAGAGTATAATAACTTCGAGGCTGTGAATATCCCGGGGAACCATCCAGCCAGAGATATGACCGACACCTATTACCTGGAGAATGGTCAGCTGTTAAAAACCCATACCTCTGCTGCCCAGAACACAATTATGAGAAAATACGGTGCACCGAAGCCCGGAGAGACCTTAAAGGTTCTGTTCCCCGGAAGGTGCTTTAGAAATGAAAATATTGACGCAAGCCATGAGAATACCTTCTTCCAGCTGGAGGGTATGATGATTGGAGAGGATATCTCCATCACAAACCTAATTTACTTTATGAAGGTGCTTCTGACTGAGGTGTTCCAAAGAGAGGTTAAGGTAAGACTACGACCCGGCTTCTTCCCCTTCGTAGAGCCCGGCTTTGAGCTGGATATCAATTGTGCAATCTGCGGTGGAAGCGGATGCCCGACCTGTAAGCATTCCGGCTGGCTGGAGCTTCTGCCCTGTGGTATGATCCATCCCAATGTACTCACTATGGGTGGTATTGATCCGGAGAAATATACGGGCTTCGCCTTTGGTCTTGGTCTCACGAGACTAGCCATGATGAAATATAACATTAAGGACATTCGGCTCTTTAACGGCGGTAATCTGAAGCAGTTAAAGCAGTTTACGAGATAGGAGGGAAGGTACTATGTTGATATCAATGAATTGGATTTCAGAATTTACGGATCTTAGCGGAGTAAACCTAAGGGAGCTGATCAACCGTTTTACCTTATCCACCGCTGAGGTAGAAGAGATATATGAAATGGGAAAGAATATAGAGGGGGTCGTTGTAGGTAAAATTATTGAGATCTCAGACCATCCAAATTCTAAGAAGCTGCATCTGGTGAAGGTGGATATCGGCAGTGAAATCGTGGATTGTGTCTGCGGTGCCCCCAATGTATTTGTCGGAGCCGTGGTTCCCTTTGCGACCCTGGGTGGAAGAGTCGGTGATCTGGATATCAAGGAGGCGCAGATTGCCGGTGTTGTCAGTCACGGAATGTGCTGCTCCGAGAAGGAGCTGGGCATCAGTGAGGATCATTCCGGACTAATGATATTAGAGGATTGCTATCCTCTCGGAACGAATATTAAGGAGATCCTTCCGTTGGAGGATACCATCTTTGAAGTGGATAACAAATCCCTGACCAATCGCCCGGATCTCTGGGGGCATTATGGTATTGCCAGGGAAATTGCTGCTCTGAATAAGAGACCCTTAAGGCCCTTAGAGGGGATGGATACCAGTATCTATCAGAGCCTTCCTCAGGTGGAGCTCAAGGTGGAGAATACGGATAAGATCTATCGTTATAGCTGTATTACGGTAGGAAATATCACAAAGCAGAAATCTCCGGTCAATATGAGAATCCGTTTGACCTATTGTGGTATGAGACCCATCAATTTACTGGCAGATCTGACGAATTATCTGATGATGGAAATTGGACAGCCGATGCATGCCTTCGATCATGCCAAGGTAAAGAGTATCCGGGTGAAGACCTTCTCTGAGCCTTTCCATTTCCTTACGCTGGATGGAGTGGAGAGAACGGTGGATACTGATACCCTGATGATCTGTGACGAGAAGGAGCCGGTAGCAGTTGCAGGTGTTATGGGTGGAGAACTCTCCGGAATCTCCGAGGTGACGAATTCCGTACTCCTTGAGTCTGCAAACTTTGACGGAACCTCAGTCCGCAAATCCGCTACCCGGTTGGGACTCCGTACCGATGCCAGCTCCAGATATGAGAAAACTCTGGATCCGGAGCTGACCATACCGGCAATTGAACGTTTCCTATTGCTACTGACACAGATTGATCCGGAGGTGAAGGTAACCTCCTCCCTGACGGATCATTATGTGAAGCGCTATGATAGAATAACAATCCAGTTTAATAAGGCCTATGTGGATAAATACACCGGGATTGATATTAGCTCTGATCGTATTGAGGAAACCCTGTCGGCACTCGGCTTCGGAGTGACCCGTCAGGGGGATGATTTTACAGTGGAGGTACCGACCTGGCGTGCGACGAAGGATGTAACGATTAAGGCGGATATCATTGAGGAAATCACCCGTGTCTATGGATATGATAATTTCGAGGTACGCTCCACAAAGAATCTGCTGACACCGGTCCGTCACAGCGTGGAGCGGGACAATGAATATAAGATGAAGCTGCTACTAGCAGAACGCTATGCGATGAATGAAGTCCACAGCTATCTCTGGTATGAGAGTAAGATGAATAAGGAATTGGGGATTGTGATGGAACCCAATATTCGCATCGTGAATTCCCTGACCGCAGAGAATGATACAATTCGTTCAACAATCATCCCCAGCCTGTTAGGCTTTGTCTATAAAAATGTGGATTCTAGTCCGGAGATGGGGATGTTCGAGATCGGCCGTGTCGCAGAGGGCTTGAAGGCGGATGGACTATGTGACGAGAGGAAGAGACTGGGTATTGTCGTTGCCAGCAAGAAGCTGACGGAGAAAGAGCTATACTTCAAAGCGAAGGAAATCGTAGAGCAGCTGCTTATGGCAGTAAAAAATGTAGCGCCCTCCTTTTCTGAGACTGATGATAGGGTGAAGAAGCTTAATTTTGTTCATCCGGTAAATTCGGCTTCCATTTGCCTGAAGGATACAAGGATAGGATATTTTTCTGTATTAAATCCGAGGATTAAGAGCCGGATTGATAAGAAGCTGCAGGTGGCCTTCGTTGAAATCGATATCCCCAGCCTGGAGCTGGTATCTGCAGAAGGACTTCGTTATCAGGAGGTCTCCAAGTATCCGGGAGTAACCGTGGATTTAAGCCTCTTAACAGATAAGGCATTAAAATACCAGAGCATTGTAAGTCATGTGAAGGAATATCAATGTGAGTACCTGCAGAGCTTCTACCTGGTAGATATCTTTGAGGATGAGAAGCTGCTTCCCGGTAAGAAGAGTGTAACCGTCCGTTTTGAGTTTGGCTCCAAGGAGCGCACGCTGGAGGGTCAGGAAATTCAGACAATGGTGGATGGCCTGCTTGCAGTATTTGCTAACCATGGCATTGAGCTAAGACAGTAATCAGTAACTGAGTAATCCGAATAAAATCATATCGAGATAGGAAGAAGCCGTTTCTCCCAGCTGTAAAAAATGATGCAGCCGGGATGAAGCGGCTTTTTTGCTTGATTAGAAACGGCTGATTGGCTCCTTCAGCATATTAACGAAGGAAGGAGAGAGCTAGTCAACAAATGGTAGGGAGGAACAGCTTTTAAAAATTTTTGCCTTGGAATAAGTAATTACCAATAAACTTGGAATAATAAAAAGAAGATTCATCATAATCAGGAGGAGCAGGAAATTGCTGACTACTAAGGACGGAATTCGATTTTTCATTGACAGTGTAGCAGGAATCGCTGTACTGTCAATTTTATCCATGCTGGTTTGCAGCATATTATGGTACCTTATTTACCGCTTTATTTATTTTAAGAGAAAAAAACTGAGGATTCGGACAGGGGATGCCCGTAACCCTGAGGACTGGGAAAAACAGATGCTTGTCTTGGCCTTAAGCCATAGAGAAGTGAAGCTTTCAAGATATAATTTTGTTCTGGATGATTATAACCAGACTGCCTATAAGAAGCTGAACAGAATTAGAAAAAGTATTTCAGAGCTATCCACGGATATCATTTATCTAATCCCTGCGGCTAGGTGGCTATTTGATAACTTTCAAATCATGTACCGGGAGATTAAGAAAATCCGTTCCTCAGGTACCAGCTATGAGGTATTGCCTATTTTAAGAAATCGGGAAATGAAAGGCTACCCCAGGGTCTATATACTAGCGAAGCATATGGTAGCTTTATCGGGCGGTCACCTAAGCAGAGAAAACATATCCTTGATGGTAAATGCCTATCAGACCGAATGTAAGCTGACGGATAAGGAGCTGTGGGTACTCCCGGAGATGCTAGGCTTCTGCTTACTGGAAAGTATTATTGAGGTTTCAGAGGAAATTTTGAGAATTATTAAACTAAAGTCAAAAGCGGAGAAATTCGTGAAGGATCATCTGACTGTCGGACAGACCCTACAGGACATAACCCCGCTATTGAGAGATACGGATATGGATTGTCGGGATGATTTCTCTTTTCATGCCCATGTAGTCTATCTGTTGAAGAACATGTCCGTGGATCATAGGCTACTCCAAAAGTATTTGGAGTATCATTGTACCTCTATGGACTTAAAGCCCAGCAGTCTGTTCATGGAGGAGGGTCGGATTGAAGCCGGTCATGAGGCCGGAATTCGGGCACTGATCATAAGCTTGAGAGAAATCAATGAGACGGACAGTGAAGCGCTCTTTGAAGAATTCTCTGTTCTGGAGCAACTGCTCCGAAGGGATCCGGCAGGCTATTATGCTTTCATGGATTCTGAGAGCAGAGGTATGTACCGTGAAGTGATCGTGAAGCTGGCGCACCGTTACAAGATCCTGGAGGAGAAGGTAGCAGAGGACTGCTTAAAGCTGGCAATGGAAGGAAGGGAGGACCTAAATCATCCTCATCATGTCGGAACCTATCTGCTGGGAAAGGGATATCCGGTACTAAAATATCAAGCCCTTCTTAAGCCTGCCCCGGCCATACTTAAGAAGAAGAGGAATGTAAAGGGATTTCTTTATTTTGTAGTATCCTTCCTTCTGCTGATCAGTATTCTGCTGGGACTGACCCGGTTACTGCGATGGGAGACAGTATTACTTCCCTATCAATATATTCTTTTGTTTTTGGCATCTTTGCCTCTGCTTACGGGGATTGCCATGGAGGTATCCATATTCCTTTTTACCCGCAGAATCCTGGTGAAGAAGCTACCGGCACTGGATTTTATAAAAGCGATACCGGAGTATGCCAGGACCTTTGTAGTGATGCCGGTGATCCTTTCCTCGAAGGAGCAGGGCTTGGAATATCTGAATCGTATTCAGAGGCTTTACCTGGCCAATCGTCAGGAGAATTTGTATTTTGCCCTATTGGCCGATTATGAGGATTCCTCGGAGCTTACTGTCCCGAAGGATAAAGTAATAGAGGAGGCATTACTCACCCGTCTGGAGGAGCTGAATCGTGAATACCCTTCTGCTCATCAGCGCTTCGCCCTGTTTACCCGTCACCGCAAGTGGAATGAATCGGAAGGCTGCTATATGTGCTGGGAGAGGAAGCGGGGTAAGCTGGAGGAATTTAATAGCCTTTTATGCGGAGAAAAGAAGGAAAACACCAGCTTTGACATGATTTATTGCAATGATGAGCTGCTGGGGACCTTCAAGTATGTGATCACCCTGGATGCGGATTCAAATCTGATATGGGATAATGCTGCAAAGCTGGTTGGACTGATGGAGCATCCTTTGAATCAGCCTGTTCTGGATATGCAGAAAAGGAGAGTGAAGGAAGGATATGCGATTATCCAGCCCTCAGTCAGAAACCACATTCTTGATAAAAAGGGTAGCCTGTTTACCATGATTTTTGGCGGGCAATCAGGTCTGGATCATTATTCTGCAGTGATTTCGGATATCTATCAGGATATCTTCAATCAGGGAACCTATATCGGTAAGGGCATATATCATGTCAGGGCCTTTCATACCCTGCTCCATGGGACAATTCCGGAGAACAGCGTGCTGAGCCATGATCTTCTGGAGAGCTGCTATGCTCGTACAGCCTTCTCAAGCTCCGTAAAGGTCATGGATACCTTTCCGGGAAGCGTTATTTCCTATGCAAAAAGAGAGCACCGATGGATTCGGGGTGACTGGCAGCTCTTACCTTGGCTGTTCTTCAGGAAAACAGCGGATCGCAGAAAGGTTTGTGCGTTATCGAAGTGGAAAATTGCGGATAATCTGAGAAGAAGCATGGTTCCCCTCAGTAAAACCCTTCTGATTCTCCTTAACCTGGCATGGCTGCCCGAGCTGCCCCTTCTCTGGCTGCCCCTGGTGTTCTTCAGCGACCTCTTTAATATCATCGTCATGCTGATTTCACTGCTTAAGCAGAAGCTATTAAGACCGAAGCTGGCATTTGTATACAGGAGCTTCTTTAAGGAGCTTGGGATTATGCTGGAGCGGACCTTCCTGGAGCTGGTTCTGACTCCATATCGAGCTTATATTGCGACGGATGCGGCCCTTCGGACGATGTTTCGACTATTTATAAGCAGGAAGAATCTGCTCCGCTGGAATACGGCAGAAAGTGTGGATGCATCCATAATCAATACAAAGAAGGGCTATTTTCTCTCCATGTGGAGTAGCTTAATACCCACAGCCCTGCTATTGGGGCTGATGCTCGACCGTGAGCTAACTGCTCTGGAGTTTATCGTATTCGGCAGTGTGGCACTCCTGTGGACTACTGCATTTTTGACAGCCTATTATATCAGTCTGCCCAGGGAGGAGAATGACCGGGAGGAGCTGCCTGAGGATCTTGCGCTTCTGCATGAGACTGCCCTTAGGACCTGGCTGTTCTTTAAGGAATTTTCTACGAAGGAGCGAAACTGGTTATGCCCGGACAATTTACAACAGACTCATATGACCAGAATCAGTGAAAAGACCTCACCGACCAATATCGGTCTGCAAGCACTGTCCATCCTGTCAGCCTGGGATCTGGGTTATGAGAGTCTTAGCTCCTTCCTTACCCAGGTGGAGAATCTTCTGACGACCATAGGGAAGCTTCCGAAGTTCAGGGGGCATCTTTATAACTGGTATGGTATCTATTCGCTGGAGATCTTAAGTCCTGCCTATATCTCAACGGTAGACAGCGGTAATTTCCTGGGGCATATGGTTACCCTGAAGAATGGACTGGCGGAGATGGCAGACCAGCCCATACTGAAGAAAAGTAGCGTTGCGATGCTTCGGAGCATACTGAGATTAGGGAATTATAGCGGGAAGCTGAAGGAGGATTATACCGAAATCGGAGATTTTATTGAGGATATCCGAGACATCTGGGAGGAACTGGAGGGCAGGGGAAGGCTATTCTGTGAGGAAACCAGATGGTGCAGAAGGCTTTCCTATATGATTGAAGACTTCGTAGAAGAGGTGGCAGCCTTTCAGCTGAAGGAATATAGCTTTCAGGATTGTCCTACCCTAAGACAGCTGGCAAAAGCGGAGCATAAAAAGGCGAAGATACTGATGGGTAGAATTACCGAGTTGATCGCTAGGATCAATGGAATGGAAGAGAATACAGAGTTTGGATTTCTTTATAATGAGAGGCGGATGCTATTTCATATCGGATATCATGTGGAATCCCAAACACTGGATTCCGGTTGCTACGATCTGATTGCTTCAGAATCCTCACTGACCAGCTTTCTTTGTGTGGCTAGAGGTGAGACACCGTTAAAGCATTGGCATAAGCTGGGCAGGCCCCTAACCATGGTGAAGGGAATCCCTTGCTTCGTTTCCTGGAGCGGTACCATGTTTGAATATCTGATGCCGAATCTGGTAATGAAGGAATATAAGGGCTCCGTATTCTCGGAAACAGCGAAGGCAGCAGTCCTGCAGCACATGATCTATGCCAAGCAGATGGGGATACCCTGGGGGATCTCAGAATCTCAGTATTTTCGCTTTGATTTGTATTCCAATTACCAGTATAAGGCCTTTGGTGTTCCAAAGCTGAGGCTTCAGCCGGTCAGAAGGACTTCACTGGTGGTTGCACCCTATGCTACATTGCTGGCTCTGGAGTATGCCGACACGGATTGCTTCTCTAATTTAAGAAGGATGCTAAAGATGGGAGTTTATGGAGAATACGGCTTTTATGAAGCGGTGGATTTTAACGGACCCGATGCGGATGAGATGACCCCATATCGGATCGTCAAATCCTTCATGGCACATCACCAGGGCATGAATCTGGTAGCAATCAACAATTATCTAAACCATGGGATTATGCGCAGAAGATTCCATTCAGAACCGATGATAAAGGCTGCAGAGGTATTATTGGAGGAGAAACGGCAGTCTCATCTGGTTTCCACGGCGAAAAGAGGCTATACAATTAACTTCAGTAAGCTGGAATTCCAACAGGTGACCTATGGCAATCGGTATGTTAATATCACCTCGCCAACAGCTCCTGTGGCGGGTTATCTATCCAATCGGAAATATTCCCTGATGATTACCTCCGACGGTGATGGCTTTAGCAGCTATGAGGATAGAATGCTATACCGTTTCCGTCCGGATCCCCATGGAAGCACCGGGCAATATTTCTATATCAGGGAGATCGGAAAGAATCCAGTCTGGAGTAGTGCCTATCATCCAACCGGAGTGGAGCCGGAGGAGTATCAGGTGATTTTCACCCATCATGGGATTGAATATAAGAGAAGGGATGGAGATATCTTTACGCATACTACGGTCAGCTTATCTCCGGATCATCCGATGGAGATCCGTAAGCTGGAGCTATCCAATCTTGGTAAGTATACAAAGCAGCTGGAGATTACCAGCTATATGGAAATCGTAAATGATAAGCATTTGGCGGAGTTAAGCCATCCGGCCTTTCATAAGCTTTTTATAGAGAGCGAGTTTGTGGAAGGGTCAGATATCTTACTATCAAAAAGAAGGAGCCAAAAAGAAATTGAGAAGCCTTATGTGATGCATATGATTAGGACCGGAGCCGTTCAATTAAAGCCTGTGGAATATGAAAATGACAGAACGAAATTCATTGGAAGAAATCACTCTATGGCTGATCCGGAAGCAGTCGTTGAAGGCTCTCCTCTTTCCAACTATTCGGGCTATACGAATGATCCAATCATAAGTCTTAGGGTAAGCATTTCTCTGGAGGCAGGGGAAAAGTCCAGTATCTATTTCCTGACCGGAGTCTGCAGCAGCAGGGAGGAGGCCATTCGAATTGGAGAGGAGCTGAATGTTCCTTACCGTATTGAGGATTTGTTAGAAAAATACCGGTTACAGAGCGAAATTGAATTGAAATACCTGGAGATAACGAAGCAACAGCTGAATGCCTTCCAGGATCTGATTGGTCCTCTGTACTACCCTTCACAGTACTTTAGGGGACCTGGCTTGAATATCTGGAGGAATGCTAAGGATCAGAGCTTATTATGGAAGTTTGGTATTTCCGGGGACAATCCGATTTTACTCTTAGCGGTGGATTCGATTGAGCAGGAGGGGGTAATCAAGGATGTTCTGAAGGCATATGAGTATCTCAGTATAAACAGAGTGATCGCAGATCTGATTTTATTGGTGAATGGGAGACAGGGCTATCTGCAGGAGGTGGACAATCTAATCAATGATCTGACCAGTGCCCTTAAGGTCTATGATTCAGGTAACGAGAAACCCAGCTTTTATGTTTTGCACACCTATCAGATGCTTCCTGCCGAAATTGATCTACTGTATACTGTGGCCAGAATTGTATTCAATGACAGGACGGGAATTTATTTTAAGGATGCGAAGGATAATCTGAAGGCAATGATGGAGGAGTAGGTCCGGGAATTAATATAAGTCATGTTAGGAGGAATAGGCTTGGAGTCAGCAGAAAACCGGAAGTTAGAGTATTTTAACGGCTTTGGTGGTTTTGTAGAGGATGGGCGGGAGTACGAAATCCGGTTGGAGGAAGGAAACCGACCGCCGGCGCCATGGATTAATGTAATCGCAAATAAGAAGTTCGGGTTTCATATTTCAGAATCAGGGGCTGGCTTTACCTGGGCCTATAACAGCAGAGAGTTTAAGCTAACACCCTGGTCCAATGACCCGGTCAGAGATCCGGCTACAGAGGTAATCTATGTGATCGATGAGGTTACCGGTGATATGATAACTCCAGTATCGCTGGGAAGAACGGATAAAGGCTCCTATTTGGTCAGACACGGCTTCGGGTATTCTACCTTTTTGCATGAGGAGAATGGGGTGGAGCAAGAGCTGCAGGTATTCATTCCCTTGGAAGAGCCTGTGAAGCTTTGGAAGCTGAAGCTGACGAACCATACGGATAAGGCAAAATATCTGGGCCTTACCTATTACGTGGAATGGGTTCTGGGAACGCAGAGAGAGCACACGAATCCTTATATTAGGACTGCCTATCATAATGAGGAGGAAATCTTTAGTGCCAGGAACATCTATACCCAACATTTCAAAGACAGTCGAGCCTTTCTGTTCTCCAGTGAGATGATTACCGGCTACACAGGGGACCGACAGGAGTTTTTGGGCCACAAGGGCTCTATCCGTGAGCCGTGGGGAGTCGGCCGCAAGCTATCCTGTAATACGGGGGTGGGCCTTGATTCCTGCGGGGCAATACAGGTCTCTGTCATTGTTCCCCCGGAGGAAACCAAGGTGGTGTTATTTACGTTAGGGATCAGCAATAATCCCGAGGAGATCAGCAGGCTAAGAAATAAATATAAGGAACCGACCATGGCAGAACAGGAGCTGAACCGGGTCAAGGACTACTGGGACAGGATCCTTGGGACGCTCAGAGTCAGTACGAAGGACCGGGCTCTGGATATCCTGGTGAACGGATGGTTGCTTTATCAGACGATTTCCTGCAGAATTAATGCTAGGGCAGCCTTTTATCAGTGTGGAGGTGCCTATGGATATAGAGATCAGCTGCAGGATACACTTTCTCTGAATTTCACGGACCCGGGAGCCTTAAGGAAACAAATCCTGATTGCTTGTAGCAGACAATTTGAGGAGGGGGATGTGCAGCATTGGTGGCATCCGCCCATGGGAGTGGGAGTAAGAACCAGAATTACCGATGATCTGTTATGGTTGCCCTATGCAACTGCTGCCTATATCAAGAATACCGGGGACACCTCCATTCTTCAGGAAAGGGTTCCCTATATCAAGGGACCTGTTCTTATGAAGGAGCAGAAGGAAATTATGTTTACTCCGGAAATCTCAGAGATAAGGGAAACTGTTTATGAGCACTGTAAGAAAACCATTCAGATTACCCATTTGGGTAGCCATGGTTTGCCCCTCATGGGAGGCGGTGATTGGAATGACGGCATGAATGAGGTTGGCATTGAAGGAAAAGGTGAGAGTGTGTGGCTGGCATGGTTTCTCTATACTTTGCTGGGAGAATTTATTCCGGTATGTAGCATGGCAGAGGATAATGAATATGCTGAGAAGCTGAGGCTGATGAGGGAGGGCTTGATTTATAGTATAGAAGAACATGCCTGGGATGGAGCATGGTACCTTAGAGCCTTTTATGATGATGGAACAAAACTGGGCGGGAAGGACAGTGATGAGTGCAAAATTGACTCGATCAGCCAGTCCTGGAGTGTCATCTCCGGTGGAGCCGGTAGGGAGAGAGCCTTAACAGCCATGAAATCAGCCTGGGAGAACCTAATCCTAGAGGAATACGGCATATCCCTACTGCTAACACCTCCCTTTAACAAAACCAGTAAAAATCCCGGCTATATCAAAAACTATCTTCCCGGGGTCAGGGAAAACGGGGGACAGTATACCCATGCGGCAGTATGGCTGGCAATAGCCACCACGATGGTCTGCAATTACGATATGGCCTACAAGCTCTTTACGATGCTAAATCCAATCCATTTGACGGAGGAAAAAAGTAAGGCCCTTCGGTATGAGAGGGAACCCTATGTAATGGTAGCGGACATATCTCCAACGGAGCCTTACGCCGGTAAGGGCGGTTGGAGCTGGTATACCGGCTCGGCGGGATGGATGTATCAGGGACTGGTCCAGTGGTTCCTTGGGATCAGAAAAGAGGCGGACAGTCTGATCCTCTCTCCGGCCACACCAATGAGCTTCGGCGAATATAAAATCAGGTATCAGTACGGATCCACCCCCTATGAAATAACGGTCATCAGTAGGAGTAAGGGAGTGGAAAAGGTATCTGAGCTGACCGTGGATGGGAATAGGGTGCAGGGAAATAAACTGAAATTAGTGGATGATGGAAGGCTCCATCAGATCATCGTATAAGTTCCTGTAATAATAAGGCTGGTCTCTGTATAAGCATTTTTTGAAGGGGTGAGAAAATGCTTAGACATAAGGGAACCAATTCCATTGAGACCCTGCGGCTGTTACTTCGTAGATTTTGTGAGGAGGATGCGGAGGACATGTATCATCATTGGGCCGGTGATCCTGAGGTAGTGAAATATCTACCCTGGGGACCACATCAGGATCCATCTGTGACACAGAAGAGGATCAGGGAATGGATGCTGCGTTATGGGCATGATAATTATTACAATTGGGCAATCTGCTTAAAAAACACCAATACTGCAATCGGTTCCATCAGTGTGGAGATACAATATGATGGGGAGCTGACCTGTGAGGTAGGGTATTGTCTTGGGAAGGAATATTGGAGTCGGGGGATTATGACAGAAGCACTCCACGCTGTAATGCACTACCTGTTCCAGGAGATCGGTTACAGGAGGATCACAGCCCGCCATGATGTCCTGAATATCGCTTCGGGCAGGGTTATGCAAAAATGCGGTATGAAGTATGAAAGGACTGTTTACCATGTCAGCAAACGCAGGGATGGAAGCCCTTGCGATTGTGCGGTTTATGGAATCAATTTCATAGAGACTTAAGGCGTGGGATTTAGGCTATGTAGCCAGGGCTATACCAAAGCTAGGGTTTTAACACAATGACGGATTGTTTTATGAAAAGGGATTGCCATAGGATACAGGGGGTGGTAAAATCGGATTGGACAAGCAATCATCATGTTCATAAGGAGGATGCATATGCTAAAAGAATTTAAAAAATTTGCCTTGAAGGGTAATATGATAGACCTTGCGGTCGGTATCATTATCGGCGGAGCCTTTAACGGAATAGTGAATTCCTTGGTAAATGATATCATTATGCCCTTATTAGGTATATTTACAAAAAGAATTAATTTTAATAATCTGTTTCTTCCCCTGGATGGGAAGAAATATGACAGCCTGGCTGACGCAGAGGCGGCAGAAGCGGCAGTCATCAAGTACGGAGCTTTTCTGTCCGGAGTACTGAATTTCCTGATTATGGCCTTTGTGGTGTTTCTCTTGGTCAAATGGATCAATAAGCTGAAGAAGCCTGAACCGACCCTGGCGCCTACCATGAAGAAATGCCCTTATTGCTTCTCTGACATTCACATACAGGCATCCAAATGCCCGCATTGTACAGGAGAGATTAGTAATACCTAAGCTTAGAGGTGAAATGTATAAGATATTGCATGCATCATAAGCATATACCCATTGAAAAACAGCTGAAATCCCATATACTAGGGTTATGTCCGGTATATGGGATATTTTGCTTCATAGGAAAGTATTATTTTCAAAAACAGGAAGACCTAATAGGAAGTCGCAAATAGAAGATGAAAATAAGAGACGTAAATAAAAGATGAAATTAAGAAGACATAAATAAGAAAACGTAATAAGAAAAAAATAAGAAGTCAAGATAAGAAAGATAAAAAGAAAGAATACGAAAGGAAATGAGGATATGATGAAAACATTTGAGGGTTATATGGCTGGAGTAAATCTCGGTGGCTGGATTTCTCAATTCAAAGAAGCGACAAAGGAGCATTTTGAAGTCTTAAAGGAGTCAGATATCAAGCAGATCGCGTCCTGGGGGATGGATCATGTCAGGCTTCCGATTGATTATATGGTTTTGGAGGAGGATGAGAACCCCTTTCAATATAAGGAAGAAGGGTTTGCCTATATCGATCGCTGTATTGGCTGGTGTGAAGCAAATCAGCTGAACATAATTCTGGATCTTCATAGAGCGGCAGGCTATGCCTTCCATTCCTTAAATGAGAATAAACTGTTTGAGGATGAGATATTGCAGAGAAGGTTTATTAAACTCTGGCAGGAATTTGCCAGACGTTATCGGCATTACGGCAGCAATGTGGTATTTGAGCTTCTGAATGAGATCGTGGAACCGGACAGCAGCCGGTGGAATAAGCTCAGCCAAAGGGTAGTTAAGGCAATTCGTGAGATTGATCAGGACAGAATCATCATCATTGGCGGTAACAATTATAATAGTGTTTTTACCCTTCAGGAGCTGGAGGAGCTCCAGGATGATAAGCTGGTCTATACCTTCCATTTTTATGAGCCCCATCTGTTTACCCATCAGAAGGCAAGCTGGGAACCGGAGATGAAGGAACTGGATATGGTTGTAGCCTATCCCTCCGGCAGGGAGCTTTACGAGTATTATCTACAGAAGTCCGAGGACTTTAAGAAGAGATATTCCTGCGAGGAGAGCTTCGACAGAGCCTATTTGAAAAATTGTCTGGAACCGGCCCTAAAGTTCCGGGAGCAGAGAGAAGTCCCCTTGTATTGCGGGGAATACGGAGTAATCGACCATGCGCCGATAGAAAGCAATCTCCTTTGGCATAAAGACCTGTGTGAGCTTCTGATAGAGTATGGTATTGGGAGAGCTGTCTGGACCTATAAACTCATGAGCTTCCCGATGGTGGATGAGAACTCACAGGTGAGAGATGCCCGTCTGATTGAAACGGTAAGTAAAAAGTAACTCAGTTCATGCATAATAAGGCGCCAGAGTGCCAATGGTAAGTATAAGGTAATACAATGCGCGGTAATCTGTTCTTGCCTGTTTGTTTTACTTGTACTCCATGGTTATTATTGCTATAATAAAGTGGACCAGATGGTCGTGTCCGGCATAAGTTGTGATCAAATGACAGGGCTAGGAGAATTGATATGCTGAGAAGATTTTATCCAAAGAGAGTAGCAGATTCCTCCTATGGAATAAATTATCAGAGTCTATATGAGGAGGGCTACCGCGGAATTATATTTGATATAGATAATACTCTGGTAGAGCATGGGGCAGATGCCGACCAAAGGGCAATTGAACTCATCGCAAGCATTAGAAAAATCGGATTTCAGGTTTGCCTGATCTCCAATAATAAGGAAGAACGGGTGAGCAGATTCAACAGAGAGATCAGGGTGAAGTATATCTATCATGCCCAGAAGCCTGCTAAGAAGAATTATATAAAAGCAACAAAACTGATGGGAACAACGATTGATACTACTGTTTTTATCGGTGACCAGCTTTTTACGGATGTTTGGGGTGCAAACCGTGTCGGGATGCTGACCTATTTCGTAAAGCCAATCGGACCGAAGGAAGAGATACAGATCGTACTAAAGCGTAAATTGGAGCGCATCGTTCTTAAACAATATCGGAAGGATATCAGACGTGGAAAGATTAAGGAGCAATAATATCATCCTGATCGGCTTCATGGGATCCGGTAAAACCTCTGTAGGACAGGAGCTGGCCAAGCAGCTGGGTTATCACTTCCTGGATACGGATGCCTATATCGAAAAAGAGGAGCAGCAGACAATCCCGTCAATCTTTGAATCAAAAGGAGAAGCCTATTTTCGGGACAGGGAGACACAGCTTCTGGCTAGGCTACAGCCTAAGCTTAAGGATACCATAGTATCCACCGGTGGCGGTATTCCCATCCGGGAGCAGAACAGGGAGCTATTAAGGAAGTTAGGCTATGTGGTATTTCTGAAGGCTTCCGATGAAACAGTGATTCGCCGCTTAAGAGGTGATAGCAATCGTCCACTGCTGGCAGGGGAAGCCTTGGAGGACAAGGTAGTTCGACTGCAAAGGGAACGGGGACCGATCTATTCTGGCACCGCCCACCTTACGGTAGATACGGATGAGATGACTCCGAAGGAGCTGGCTGACTATATTATGACGGCGTATCCTAAGAGTCATAGGAAGGAACAGGAGTAAGAAGGATAGAAGGACAGATAGGATGTCATTTTGCAGCGCTTAGCAGAGCGGGCTGCTCAGTAATATGGAGTGAGCCATTGATGAAGGAGGAAGAGCATGAGATTATTGGTGATCAACGGACCTAATTTGAACTTTCTTGGAATTCGTGAAAAAGGAATCTATGGAAGCGAGGATTATGACTACCTGCTTGGGCTTCTGGAGAATAAGGCAAAGGAGCTGGGAATTACAGTAGAAACCTTTCAGAGCAATTGCGAGGGTGAAATCATTGACCGGCTGCAGAAGGCTTATTATGATCAGGTGGACGGAGTAATCATTAACCCGGGAGCTTATACTCATTACAGCTATGCCATCCGGGATGCACTTTCCAGCCTGACCATACCAAAAATCGAAGTACATATCTCCAATGTTCATCAAAGGGAAGAATTCCGGCATACTTCCGTTACTGCACCAGCATGTAACGGTCAGATCACAGGACTTGGACTGCAGGGGTATTTACTGGCGATGGACGCTATCCTGAGTATGAAGGGAAGGCTTTGAGAATAGCCAAGGCCGACCGCCAAGCATTTTCGTAAACAGTAGTTGGATTATAATATATAGGGAGGACAGAAAGATCAATGGACAATTATAAGAAAGTACAGGATATTATTAAGAAACTGGAATTGGATGCTGTTCTGATATCCAATGGAAATAACATGCGCTATATCAGCGGCTTTGCAGGGGAAACCGGCTATGTATATATTTCTGGCACAAGACATGCGGTGATCACGGATTTCAGATATACGATCCAGGCGGAGCTGGAAGCGAAGGATTATGAAATCATTACGATAGGTGGCAACGGTTATGAAGAGGTGATCAATGACCTCATTGCGTCCGATCAGGTGAGCAGACTTGGATTTGAATCGGAGGATATGCTGTTTTCTATATATCAGAGCCTGAAGGAAAAGCTACAGGTGGCTGAACTGCTTCCGGTGAAGGATGAGATCACACGTCTGAGGATGATTAAATCACCTAAGGAGCTGGAATATATCCGCACTGCAGAGGGAATCGGAGATAAGGTATTTGCAGAGATGTTAAATTTCATCAAGCCAGGTATGACGGAGCTGGAGGTGGCAGCTAGAATTGAGTATCTACTGAAGCTTTACGGCGGACAGAAGACCAGCTTTCCTGCAATCGTAGCCTCCGGTATCAATTCCTCCATGCCCCATGCGGAACCTACGATGAAGAAGCTGGAGGTTGGAGATTTCCTGACCATGGATTTTGGCTGTGTATACGAGGGCTATTGCTCCGATATGACCAGAACTATTGTTATTGGTAAAGCCTCGGAGAAGCAGAAAGAGATTTACGGACTTGTGCTTGAGGCACAGCAGGCAGCATTGGATTTCATTCGAGCAGGCCTGAAGGGCAAGGAGGTTGACAAGGTAGCCAGGGATATCATCTATGGTGCCGGCTATGAGGGCTGCTTTGGTCATGGACTTGGGCATAGTGTAGGCTTATTTATCCATGAAAATCCCAGACTCTCAGCTGCAGAGGAGCAAATTCTCCAGGCAGGTATGACAGAGACCGTGGAGCCGGGTATCTATGTGAAGGGCTTCGGAGGTGTCAGAATTGAAGATCTGGTTGCTGTGACAGAAAATGGCTGCGATAATTTTACCCATTCTGACAAAAGACTGATTGAGCTGTAAAAAAAATGTTGCAAATCATGTCAGTTTATTATACACTAGAGTGTAGTCAATTTTAAGGAGGAGTAATTAGTATGGTTTCAGCAGGCGATTTCAGAAACGGATTGACAGTTGAAATAGACAATGGCGTATACCAGATTATTGAGTTTCAGCATGTAAAGCCCGGTAAAGGCGCGGCATTCGTAAGAACTAAATTAAGAAATATTAAAAATGGTGGTGTGATAGAACGTACCTTCCGTCCCACTGAAAAATATCCGCAGGCACATATTGAGAGAAGCGATATGCAGTATTTATATTCGGACGGTGATCTTTTTCATTTCATGAATGTAGAGAATTATGAGCAGATCGCTATGAATCAAGAAGCCATCGGTGATGCCCTCAAATTCGTAAAAGAAAATGAAATGGTTAAGATGCTTTCCCATAATGGACAGGTCTTTGCAATTGAGCCTCCGTTATTCGTTGAGCTTCTGATTACAGATACAGAGCCCGGCTTTAAGGGTGATACAGCTACCGGTGCTACCAAGCCTGCTACCGTTGAGACCGGTGCAACCGTTTATGTTCCTCTGTTCGTAGATCAGGGTGATAAGATCAGCATTGACACGAGAACCGGCGAGTATATGAAGCGCGTATAGTCTCGCGAAAACAAGCGAGCCATTAGAAGAACTGCGTATTCCTCGGCATAAACAAATTCAAAGGGTTATTAAAGCGAGTAGTATAATCAAGCGCAATCCAAGGAAGATCAGATGCTCCCTGGGTTGCGCTCTCTATTTATTACAAAAAAGATATCAGATGACAGGAGAATTATATATGAAGGCAAAGCTGTCCATGATCACTGCCATGCTGATCTTCGGAAGCATCGGACTATTCGTTAGGGGTATCCCCCTCCCCTCCTCACAGATCGCCCTTGCAAGGGGGATGATCGGCAGTATATTTTTACTTCTGGCCAGTCTGCTGATGAAGAAGAAGCTATCCTTACCGGCCATCCGTAAAAATATAATACTTCTGACTGCCTGCGGTGCTGCCATCGGCTTTAACTGGATTTTGTTATTTGAAGCTTATCAATTCACATCAATTGCAAATGCAGCATCCGAAGAGAAATAAGGTCATCATGAGGGTGATAACAACAATAAGCCGGTGGGTATTGTCCCTCCGGCTTTTTTATAGGTGTACTGTGTGTCCAGCGAAGCTGGACCACGTCGTTTTAAATGATGTTCAATAGCTCCTGATAGATTTGATCAATGACAGCCTCCGACAGCTCCCGATCCAGAAAATGCTCGACTGCCTGCTTTGCCTGTGCCACCAGCATTTCCAGTCCGGTAACAGCCTTCATCCCCAGAGCTTTCGCCTGTAGGGTTAGCTTGGTCTGAAGGGGGTTGAAGATGGCATCCAGTACTGCTTCACAATTTGCAAAGCCGGACAGATTAAGAGGTGAGGCATCGATGTTCGGATACATGCCACAGGGAGTTGTATTGACGATAATCTGGGCATCGGTATGATGCTGGCAGCATTCCTCATAGGTAATGGTTTCTGCCGTATCATGTCTGCTTACAATCAGAAGCTCCCCTGCTCCCAGATCCGATAATAAGGTCCTGACCGTATGGGAGGTTCCCCCGTCACCAAGTACAAGGCATTTCTTTCCCATAACAGAAATCTCGTGATGCCTAAGCATATATCCGAAGCCGTAATAATCGGTATTAAAGCCGATTAAGCGGCTTTTTTTACTGCCCTTAGTATCAGGCTCAGTCCTATGAATGACTGTATTGACCGCACCGATTTTCTCTGCCAGAGGATGAAGCTCATCCAGATAGGGAATGACCGCCTGCTTATAGGGAATCGTTACATTAATCGCTGTAAAAGCTCTGGCTTTCATAAATTCAGGAAACTCCTCGCGGCTCAGAGGTATTAATTCATATTGGTAATCCGCTAATCTTTCATGGATCAGCTTGGAGTAGCTGTGTCCTAATTTTTCTCCGATTAAGCCATATCTCATTGTATCACCTCGATCTACTTGGTAATCCTATACCGCCCATGTACAGTAGCTTTTGCTTACAAAAAGGATAATATAAGTAAGCTCTGATTGCAAGTTCTTTTCTTTCCATATATTCGGAATATTTTATTCATGAGGGAATATATTGTTTTAAGAGCGGGTGGATAAGCTATGCGGACTACCGTGGGAAGGGAAGGTGACATAATGAATACGAAAGACGAGCTTCTTAAGATCTTTTCGTTAAAATTAAGGACAGTCCTAGGAAAATTACAGATAGATTTTAATAACCTTCAGGAAATACGGCTCCGAATGAATGCCCCCCTTCTGATTATCTACGATAATAAGGAGTTTTTCATAACAGAAGAGGCTAACATAGGGAATGTCCCCTCCCAGGGAATTCAGATTACCAGGAACGAAATCCGTGAGACCATGGAATACATTAGTAACTACTCCCTTTATGCCTTCGAGGAGGAGATCAAGCAGGGTTTTATCACCATCAGCGGAGGGCATCGCATCGGTCTGGCAGGTAAGATCATTGTGGAGGATGACGGGATCAAAGGGATGAAACACATCTCCTTCATCAATATCCGTCTGGCCCATCAGGTGAAGGGATGCGCTGACCCGGTTCTGCCCTATCTGGTGAATGAGAAGACGAACGGGATCTTTCATACACTCCTGATTTCTCCACCCCGTTGCGGCAAGACAACAATGCTCAGGGACATCATAAGGCAGCTATCCAATGGAACGAAGTATTTGAAGGGGATGTCTGTCGGGGTGGTGGACGAGCGATCCGAAATCGGAGCCTGCTATATGGGGATACCACAGAATGAGCTGGGAATTCGCACGGATATACTGGATTGCTGTCCGAAGGCGAGGGGGATGATGATGCTGATCCGCTCCATGTCACCGCAAATTATCGCAGTGGATGAGATTGGATCCAAGCAGGATCTGGAGGCAATCGACCATGTCATGGGCTGTGGTTGCAAGCTGATCGCAACGGTGCACGGCAGTTCAATTGATGATATCAGGAATAAACCGATTTTGGGAGAGCTGGTCAGGAAGGAGCTGTTCGAGCGGTATGTAATCTTATGTAATACCACCCGGATCGGACATCTGAAGGAGATTTATGACGCCGCCGGAAGGCTGATCTATACTTCGGGCTGATGACAGCTTAAGGAAGGGAGGACAAACTGTATGCTATTAAAAATAATCGGATGTACTCTGATCATCCTGTCATCCGCAGGAATGGGTTTTTTCTTTAGTAACGAGATGAGGTGCAGAATTGATGACCTTAGGGAGCTTCGGAAGCTGGTTTTGCTGCTGCGGGGCGATATACGCTATGGGAATACTCCACTCCCGGAGGCGGTCAATGCCATCGCCAGAAGGCATAAGGGAAGCTTCGAAGCCTTTTTCAATAAGGTATCGACAAGCCTCAATGAGTTATCGGGGCTTACCTTTCAGGAGATCTGGAAGGATGCGGTGGAGAAAAAGCTTATTGACACATCCCTTTCGAGGAGGGACAAGACACAGCTGCTTCAGTTTGGTGAGAATCTCGGCTATTTGGACAAGGAGATGCAGATGAATACCCTGGATCTGTTCCTGTCCCAGCTGGAGGAGGAGACCAAGGAGCTATCAAAAGCAGTAAAGGAAAAGTCATACTTATTTAACAGCCTGGGAATTATGGCAGGCATATTCATTTCAATTATTATGCTTTAACCGCAATAAAAGCTGGCAGTATATGCAGAGAGAGTAAGGATAAAAGTCGGTGAAAACACTGAGATTATTTTCCCGCACCTGCGGGGGACAGGAGCCCGGTATGGATTTTAATTTAATATTAAGGATTGCATTGGTTGGAATCATAGTGTCAGTTTCTAATCAGATTTTGAAGCAGGCAGATAAGGGGGAGCTTGCCTTTCTCACAAATCTGGCGGGTCTGATTTTGGTGCTGTTCTGGCTACTTCCTTACATAGAGGATTTATTCAAGACCTTTAAACAATTGTTCAATATACTCTAGCCGGGAGAGGGAACGCAGGCATTCGGAGGTGTGTATGATTAAGGTAGCCTTAATGGGAATGATAGCCGTCCTACTGGCGGTTATATTTAAAAAAGGGAATCATGAGGAATATTCAGTCTATATCAGCATTACGACATGTTTGGTAATTCTGCTGCTGTATGGAATCGGTAAGGTGGAGGTAATCCTGGATACGATAAACAGACTGCAGAGTTACATTAAAATAAATAAGTCCTATATTGAGGTCCTTGTGAAAATAATCGGAATTACCTATATTACGGAATTTGCAGCTTCCCTCTGTAAGGATTCGGGCTACCAGGCCATCAGCGAGCAGGTGGAGCTGGTCGGCAAGCTAACGATCCTAGCCAT
>JAEYRK010000079.1 GCA_023435645.1 Bacillota bacterium | reverse complement strand
TCGAGCGAATCAATACGGAGAACGGTAAAAAGCGTAAGCTGGTCTCCCTTCGCAGCTTCTACAACTACTTCTATAAGAAGGAAATGATAACAACCAATCCCGCCTCCTTCGTCAGCGTTCCGAAGCTCCACCAGAAGGAAATCATACGTCTTGAGATTGATGAGGTAGTTCGGCTTCTGGATGAGGTAGAGAAGGCCGAAAATATGACGAAGACCCAACAGAAATACCATGAGAAGACAAAGGTTCGAGATCTGGCATTGATGACGCTCCTGCTCGGGACCGGTATCCGTGTCAGTGAATGTGTGGGACTCGATCTCAATGATGTGGATTTTGATAATAACGGGATTAAGATACGTCGTAAGGGTGGCTATGAGGTAGTGGTTTACTTCGGTGATGAGGTAAGGGAGGCTCTGTTGAACTATCTAGAGGAGCGCAAACAGATCGTCCCCGTGGAAGGTCATACCAATGCCCTCTTCCTGTCCCTGCAGCAGAAAAGGCTGAATGTTCGTTCCGTCGAAAACCTTGTTAAGAAATATTCGCAGAATGTAACCAAGCTTAAAAAAATTACACCCCATAAGCTTCGCAGTACCTACGGCACCAGCCTCTATAGGGAAACCGGGGATATCTATCTGGTAGCCGATGTTCTGGGACACAAGGATGTCAATACTACAAAGAAGCACTACGCAGCGATTGAGGATAGCCGCCGCCGCAGTGCTGCAAATGTGGTGAAGCTAAGGGAGCCAACATAAAGAAATATACTATTATAACTGAAAAAATCAAAACTTAGTTTATATAAGTCTTTGTAGTGATATTGCTAAAAGTACATAATTTCTAAGTTTTACTAAAAATGCTAAAAATAACCGAAAAAAATTCTTATAAAAAGCAAAAAATGAACTTTAATTTTCATGTAAACTGAAAATTTTATTTAATAAAAACATCTCAAAAATGAACTTTATTTCTAAGTAAATGCACCCACAAAATACGTGAGTGCATTTATATTAAAAGAAGTCTTTCTTTTTCTACGTAGACCTTTGCAATAAGGACATGACTTCATATACCTATTTTTTCTATTATTTTTCCCTCCTTGTCACTAAAAAAGGAACGATCATTTTATCCCAATACTGCTATAATGCCGCCAAAGATCGTATAGGTCACCAAATATAGAACATTATTTATGACCAAGACGATGGGTTTTCTCCCTTCAAATTGTGTGTTCAGACTATGCGTTATGACAAATCCCATCCATAATACAAATCCAACGAAAGCTCCGGATGTAAAATCAGTGGCATTAATACTATGTACGATGATCTGCAATCCATAAGAAAGCAGGAACGATGCAACGACAGCACCTCCCATGAGTCTCGGCATGCTCTTCTTGTCTTCCTCGGTCATTTTAGTTTTATTTAAATCCGCTCCCACACCGATTTGCCATGTTTTAAACCATGGAGCCATGGGTGAATAATATATCCAACTGAGGAAAAAGTTTGATACAAATATAATGAAAAATGGTAAAATAGAAATTCTTAAATCAATCATATGTTTTTCCTCCTTGCCTTTTCTAAGGTAACAACATCATTTTTTTGATTTGATATAACCCTTTTAAGTTCTTTTTAGATTCTATTTCGTGGATATTGCTGATACGCTAACTCAATGAACAACTTGATATTGTAATTCTATATTTCCTGATGAAAATAATGGGGACTCAATTTGTTTCAAGCCTAAATGTTGGGTCTATCAACATAAGTACGACTAATTGATAATGATAATCAATTATATCTCAAAAATATCATTATGTCAATTATTGTGTTTTCATATATCACTATACCACCGTTTCGTCCACGAACACTACCAACTATTATTCCTAAAAGTAAAGCTCAAAAAAAAAAGTACATTTCTTTAAAAATGTACTTTCTCGTTCAATTCCTTATCCATCAAGGATTTCCTCTATTCTATTATAAAGTACGTTATTTTTTTGCAAGTTACCTACTACCTTACCCTGCTTGCCAGTTTACAATCCACATAAAACATTGAATTTACTCATGATTCTCTAATAACATGACCGCTATTTCTTTAGCACATATAGCCGCATCTTGATTACCGTTTAGATAAGCCCGCACAATTGCCCCTTCAATAAGAATCATAAGTTGCCGGGCAAGTTTTTCTGCATTAGGAGAATTTGAAGCTAAGCAAAGATTCAATAGATCCAAATAAACATTTTCTTTATGTTCTTTTATTATTCTGTAGACATCGGGTTTCGTATCTCCTAATTCACCTGCTGCATTTATAAATGCACATCCCCTAAAATCACTTTCATGGAACCAATCATTTAGGGCATCAAATAAAGATAAGATATTTTCTTTTAGACTTGCCTGTGAATGGATATAGCTGTTGAACCACTTTCTCCATCTTATATCTCTGTTTATTAGATATTGTTCCACTAGGACATCTTTTGACGGGAAGTACTTATACAGCGTATTCATTGCCACTCCCGATTCCTTAAGAATCTTGTCAATCCCCACTGACTGTATGCCTTCTTGATAAAAATGTCTCTCTGCAGCATTCAATATCTTTTCAGAAGCAGACAATACCTTTTCCTCATTGCTTTTCATAGACACCCCTCCTTAATTTCTTAATTCTAGCATATGTCTGTGGATTTTTCTACATAAAGAAAATAAAAAAGCTTGACAATAGAACGATCGTTATAGTACGATACTATCACGAAGTAGAACCATCGTTCTACCCAAGAAAAGGAGGACATTTTTATGTCAAAAATGAATGGTTTTCGATTGGGTATCTATATTTTCAAAGACGCTGAAATAATAGACTACGCAGCTCCATATGGGGTTTTTTCTGTAGCAAGAAGACTCGACCCATCATTAGATGCTTTTTTTATTGCCGATGCCCATAGGCCGATTCAAACACAGGCAGGACTCACTGTCATTCCCAATTACAGCTTTTTGGATAACCCATCAATTGATGCCTTCTTAATTCCTGGCGGATATGGAACTAGGCAGGAGTTGTATAATCAACGACTCCATCAATATATCCGTTCGCTTCCGAATGACACGCTTATCACAAGTGTGTGTACAGGCTCATGGATATATGCCCAGATGGGACTTCTTGATGGACTTTCAGCTACAAGTAGAAAAGAGCCGGATAAATTAGAAGCAAGCCCAATGGGAATGGTCCCGATTGACAGATTATCTCAACTCGCACCAGCTTGTAAAGTCAGCCGTGCACGAGTTGTGGATTCTGGTCGTATCATCACTGGAGGGGGCATATCCGCTGGCATGGAAGTAGGATTACATTTGCTTCGCAGAGCTGGGTATGACGAAATATTTATTAGCGACGTGGCTCGAATTATGGAATACCACAAAGCCTATGAAAATTATCGTGATGATATTGCATATCATGCTTAAATAGCTGGAAACAGTATGAGGCGATAGAGAACTTCATCTATCAACAAACTGCAATATAATATCCTATGGATATAGAAGGGATGGAATATGAACTACGAGAATAACGTCTTTGTAGCGACAATCCGCGATCAAACACAGCGAAGTATTTGGAGTTTGAAAAATGTCATTCAATGTATTCCAGAGGAACTTTGGAATAAAAAATACTGTGATATGCCTTTATGGAAACATATCTATCACACGTTACACTCATTTGATAAATCTTACATTAACCCCAACAGATATGAAGAACCTCCATTCCATAAAGACGGATTGGACAATTTGGACATAAAATCCAAGGAATCCTTATCCAGAGAACTCCTTAACAATTATCTAATAGAGATTGAAAGTAAAGTTAATAGCTATTTAAATGCTTTAAATGATAAGGAACTCTTAAGTAATCCGCCAGACTGTTCCCATTCAAAATTTAGACTAATCTTGGGACAGCATCGGCATCTCGATATGCACATTGGCATGATTATGGGATATCTCATCACAGAAAACGGATTGTGGCCCAGAATAATAACACCACATGAGCCTTTTCCAGGCGGAAATTATGGGAAATATTTTTAAGAGATGATTAGAACTGAACCCAAATTCACAGTATCGGCCTATACTCTTATCACTTTTGCTGTGAGCCTGTTGATAGGTGTTGGTAGGTTACTGAATGCACGTCTTTAAGGGATTACCCCCCCCTAACTACCTAAGGACAGAAATCACTTATTTGACCAGATATTCTCACAAAAAACAGCCGCTAAGCGAAAAAAATCACCTAGCGGCTTTAATAGTAAATGATACAATTATGATGAACGCATCGGGATTCTTGAGAATATATCAACCGTTTTCTTGTGATATATGAAGTATGTTATAAACTACACCTTTTTCTGCTTTCACTTTTCTTACATCATCTATAAAATAAAACACATGGTATTTCCATTTATCTGGATTATAAATTACTACATACTCTGCATTTTCAATTTTTGGTATCGCTTCTCTGATATTATTTTTTAAGTTATTTAGGCTTTCTTGCGGATCTATTTCTCCTATTATTTCTAACAAGAAGTTTTTTTCTATAATTCTTTGCGTTGTCGTATCAATTAATGGTATTCCTATATTTACGTTCTGCCATCCAAATGATGTTATAATGTTATCATAAAATCCTTCAAATAAGAATTTATTTAATCCTTCACTATCTTTCCAAAGATATAAAGGAGAATAACTATTTTGTAAATTGTTATTTTTACCCTTTTCCGTGATTAAATATATTTTAAACTTTAGACCATAAAATCCATCTGTTTTATAACCATTATCCTCGACTCTCTTCCTTATTATATCCATGTCATAGTTACTAGGTAAAATTATCTTATATTGTGATGCAATCATTTTTCCACCCCTTAGTGTATACTTTAATCATTGTCAGACTGTTTCGCTAATATTCAAGTCTGAGTTCAATCATAATTTCGCATGCCATTCAGAAAAAATCGCCTCCGTACTTCATCTTATAATATTTATCTATATTTTTCAATTAGTTATCTAATTTTTTAGTTAGTTGATAATTCTAAAGAGAAAGATTGAAACCATTAAATGTAAACAATTTTAAGTTTTATTTTCCCACACTCCGTATGAAGCAAGGTTTGGTTTGGATAAATTAGGTAGTAATGTTACAAAAATCCTTGAACAGTGCAATTTAACATGATAAACTGAATTTGCTACTATCATGATTGTGGTAATTATCGATCTAGCTAAGGAGGTTCGTATGAGGAAAATAGTAACATTTCTTTGGTTTAACGACCAGGCAAAGGAAGCGGTAGAGCTTTATGTTTCGCTGTTTGAAAATGCAAAAATAATAAACACATCGTACCTCACAGAGTCAGTGGCTGAAGCAGCTGGAAAGAAACCCGGAGAAGTATCATCAATAGACTTTGAACTGAATGGCCAAAACTTTACTGCGTTAAATGGCGGCCCAATATTTACGTTTAGTGAGGCTATCTCAATAGCGGTATACTGCAAAACTCAGGAAGAAATCGATCATCTTTGGGATGTGCTTTCCGAAGGCGGCGAAATAATGTCATGTGGCTGGCTCAAGGACAAATATGGATTGACATGGCAGATTATACCGGAGAGGCTAGATATCATGATGCGTGATCCAGACCCAGCAAAAGCCGATCGGGTTAGTGCAGCTATGCTTAGTATGGAAGGTAAACTGATTATAAGCGAACTTGAAAAAGCGTACAAAGGCGAATAATTTAATTTTTGTAATAAAATATATCTATAATAGCCTCTCCAGAAGTGAACGGCGACCAAAACCTACATTTAACTTGAGGGGGAGGCTTATTCATACATAGAGCCTTTATTACAAATAAGCCACCTATCTTAAAAACTAAGATAAGTGGCTTTTCTTTACTTTACAGTAACCATTATTTTTTGATACATTCCATTTTGCGCATATACATAAATGTAGCAGGTGCCTTTGCTCTTTGCTTTGATCACGCCCGTGCTGCTTACGGACGCAACCTTGCTGTTGCTGCTCTCGAATTTAATCTCTCTATGCTTCTTGATTGGCAAATCATATTTAATCTGCTCTGCCTTGATATTAAATTTCTTATCGACTGCCAGTGAGAGTGAAGTCTTATTAACCTTAACAGACTCTGCATTGCCATATTTGCCGCTGGTCGTGGTGGAATGTACCACTTTGGACTTGGCAAGCCAAACTTTTTCGCCGTTTACAAGCTTGTAGGCTTTGATGTAATACTTGTAATAAGTGCCCTCTGTAAGGCCCTTGTCAACCCATGTGGTTGTTGCACCATTCTTAATCTCTACCTGCTGTATCATCTCGTGGGTCTTTTCCTTCGTGTTACACTCATTACCATAGATAACATACCCATCTGCCCCACTTACCTTCGTCCATTTCAAAACATTGCTTGTCTTGGTACTGGTCGGAACGCGTAGACGCAACTTACGGTAGCTCGTATCAATCGTCACTTTCGTATCTGTGTCGGTGCTGACGTCCTTCTTTTCATCCTCTTTCGGCTGTTCCTCAATCTCGTTCTTCACGTTTGTATCATATATGATCGCAAAATCAGAAAAGTGCGTTGTCGTAAATATCAGCTTATCATTTTCGTACTTTGTCTTGTAATGTGTTAAGTTTCCGTTATCTGCTACATAGACCAAATGATAATAGCTTGTGTCCTTTCCTGCCTCCGGTGTAAAGTCAATGAAAAGAACTACACTGCCACCATTAAAATCATGGATATATTGACCATCACTTGTGATGTACGCCTCAAAGGTCGTTGCTACATGATACTCATTTAATGTGGCTTGCTGTGCAATATTCAGATTTTTCTGCTGTGTATATGCTATCACAATTTCAACCTGAGAACCTTTTGTTTGATCAATCAGTGTTGCCAAGGTCTTATGATCCAGTATGACGGTTGCATTGGAAAGCACCATGGTTACTGTCTCAATGCCGTTATCCTTGTCAGCAGTTATCTTTTCCAGCGTCTCTACTGTTTTCTTACTGAAGGTGACACCTCTAACCTCCTGTTTCGCTCCGGAAAGATCGATTGTGATCGTATCTACCTTTGATTCCTTATCAGGGTTGTTTATTACCTTATCCATCGTTTCGGTTGTGATCTCAGATACATTAGCTGTTCCGCTCTTGATCTCTGCTTCAACCTTGATCGTGTTCACATTATTTATCAGAATGGTATAGCTCTCTGTGGGTGTTATGGGTATTGATGGTGTTGTGGGAGTCGTAGGTGTTGGAGGCGTCGTGGGTGTTGGAGGCGTCGTGGGTGTTGGAGGCGTTGGTGTTGGTTCACCAGAACTTCCTAAATTCTTACCACATGTTGCGCAGACTCCACTTGTTGCTCCACCATGTGCACATACAAATTCACATATTGAACAGCTCCCATTAATCCATGTATGATTTGCTATATCCTTCTTTGGTATATCACAGCTTCCAGTTGTATCAGTACAAGCATGCCAATGCTGGGTCGCATCGCTACTCCTTGTTGTTTCATAGTTATGGGTATGGGTTGGTGTTGCATCATTTACAGTAAGTTCTACTGTATTTGAGTTTACATACTTTGTCTGTGAATTCTTGGTGTTTGTAACCTTGCAATAATACTTATATCCGTTATAATCTGTTGTTGTAGAAGTTATGTAGCTAGCGTTAGTTGCTCCATCTATTGCAACAAAGCTTCCTGTCTTTCTGTCGATATACCACTGATAGCTCAGTGTGCCGCCGTCAGAAACACTTGCAGAAACTGAGAATGTTGCTGTATCTCCTGCGGTTACTGTTTTTGATTCTGGCTGCTGTTCAATCGTAGGAACTACAGGTTCTGCCTCATTTATTTCATAATTTATTGTTGCTGTTGCTGTATCCACTGTAATCTTTGCTGTATATTTTCCCACTGCTGTAGGAGCATCAGTTGTATCATCAAGTTTTGTATCATCTCTACCTACATAGTGAACGGTAGGTATATTGTTTTCACCAAATACAGCTTTCCATGCAGCCTGCTGACTAGGAGAACCTACTGTAACTTCAGCCGCACTACCGGAATAGGTCATTGATGTGGCTGATAAAGTCAACTCAACCATCTTCACTCCTGTACTCTTGAATGAACAATCATCCTGTGTGTGACATGTACTACTTGCTGTAATTCTGTTACCTGTTGCTACATAATTCCAACTATGTCCGCCTTCGACTATTGTCCCGATAATATAAACTTTAACATATCCACCCTTGGCCTGATTTTTTAAAAATTCAAGCGTACGAGTTCCAGAACTATTATCCCATCCTGCAGAATTTGAGAATACACAATGATATGTATCATATGGATCCATTTTATAAGCTACAGTAACAGTTCCTGGAGCATCACCTAATTTTTCCTTTGCAATACGAAAAGCCTCTTCAAAACTATAATCATTTCCCCCATTTTTGTCAAATACTATCTCTGTCATATGACTAGTTGAAATAGGTACTCTAGTCCAATTTACGGTTGACGAATCACCCGTTGTTAATGCAGCTACAGACTGTTGTCCTTCTAAAGAAGATGATGTAGAAACATCTGCAGCATTTACTGTCTGCGTCATCTGTGGCAAACTAATGGATGTAATTACCATCGCTAATGCCAAAATACAACTAAGTAGCCGATTTCTGTACTTTTCCTTAAATATTTTTCTTGCGTTCATTATTTAATCCTCCTTCATTTGTATGTTCTCATTCTACAGTGCAAAGACAGAATTAAACATCGACAGCATCATTATAAATACCACAGCTCTTAATAATATTTTTCTCATTACACCCTCTATTCCACCACCTTCAAAGACAGTAAATTTATACAAGTAGTATTTCGTATATCTGCTTGAATAATAGCACATTTTGCAGGGATAAAACCATTTACCGCACGAATCGTGTCTCCTACCGCACGAATCGTAAAATAATCTATGATTCTCACACCGGTAACCAAAAATTAACAATATGATATTTTTCAATTTTTCCTTTACACCACGTTTATAAAATGTATATCATTATATAAGCAGCAAACAAGGCACACACATCTAGCTTTTCAACTAAACATAAGTGCCTCATGGGTCTAGCTACTTGTTCCATTTTCGAAAAGAGTCACTCGTGCTTTCCGATCAGGATATTCACATATGTATTTTAGAAATTCATTATTGAATCTGAGTTTATTTACAATAACCCCAAAATCATCCTCTGCTTGCTCTGCAATATCCCAGCTTAAATCAGCGCAGCAAGCAAAAACTACTGGTGCTGAGGCTATCCACATTTGTCCACCTGCAGCTCTAGCTAATTTTTCCTTTATCTCTTGATCTTTTATTACACCAAATAAATAGCTTTGTGAATTCCCCGGTGAGGGTGCCAGCCTTGCTGCCTCTAACATTTCATAAAGAATTGTATCTGGAATAGCTGTGTCTTTAAATTTGCGTACGGATCTTCTAACTTTCATGGCATTTAAGATTTCCATAATGATATCCTACCCTTTCTTATTAGCTACGGCACACATTAAGTTCCCATCATGTTTATTATTTTTATATTATTGTGATAACACGAATTAGATTTTCATTGTATAAAATGCAAATTTGGTTCTGAGGTCATAAGTCCTTACAATACTCCTTTCAATATATATTCTGTCTTATTACGCCCGAACCATATTTTTATACAAAAAAAGCTGTGGAATATTCCACAGCCTAATATTTTTAATATTATATGCGTGGAATATGAAATAAAAATCATAATTTGAGTAAAGAAAATAAAACTGTCCATTAAAACAGCTGTCTTTTCTTATTGAGTTATGATTTTATTCAACTTTTCCACGTTCTCACTTATATTACCGATTATGCAATATCAAGTGTGCCGGATAGCGTTCACCTCTGTTTTTCATGTTATCACAGAATGAAATTACCATATTAGGTGTTTACTGTCTATTCTTTATTTCATAAAAAATGAGCTTTTAATAAAATCCCCCTAAGATTAGAATTTACCTAACCTTAGGGGTTCATTACACCTTTGAGGTGCACTTTACTATTACTTCACAAGACTTTCTCATCAGTAACGATACATGGTTTTTCTATTTTCCCGCTAAACCAACAGAAATAATATTCCAGTAAGAATCCTTTTCATTGTATTCTCTATCAAAGATCAATGGATTCTGTGATCCACGCCAGGAATGCTGATCATTGATACCCCATAAGGTGACAGAGGAGATATAATCTTTGTACTGGATATAGCACTGGAACAAATCTTTATAGATCTGTGCCTGTTTTGCTGCCATAGCTTCAGTAGGTGTCGGTCCATTGCCATCATTTCTTGTTGCAATATCAAGCTCTGTAATCTGAACATCGTAACCTGCTGCAACATATTTATCAATTGCTGCTTTGTATTGATCCATTGGCGGGTACTCAATATTTACATGACTTTGCATACCAATACCATCAATATTACCGGCTGCTTTTGCATCTTCTAATAATTCAAGAATCTTTTCAGGTTTTCCTGCATCATACTCATTGTAATCATTGTAATACAACAAAATGCCGGTACCTTCTGAAGCTTTTCTTGCATATTCAAAGGCCTTTGTAACATAAGAGTAATCTCCATAAACAGTTTTCCAGTTGTTTGATCCCATGCTCATTGAAGAAACAACCTCGTTACATACATCGTAAGCATAGAATAAATCCGGATATTTGACTTTAATATGTCCAAATACCTGATCGATAAACTGCTGAAGACGAAGATCCATTGTAGCTACATCTACATATGCACCACTGGCGTTAAATCCTTCTCTAAAGAACCATGCTGGAGTCTGGCTATGCCATACGAAGGTGTGTCCCCTCATTTTTAAACCATGAGCCACAGCATAATCACAATATTGATCCATTTTAGTAAAGTTACATATCACCTCACCTGCAGCTTGTGATGCGGCTTGATCTAACAATACTTCCGGCTTCATATCATTTTCAGCAGTGATACTGTTGTATTGGGATAATAAATTTTCTGTATATTTCGCGTCAGCTAATCCATTTAAATGAACAGCTGCACCCACATAGAATTTGCCTTCGTATACATCCTTTAAGCTATAGCTTCTAATGCTTTCCATTGCAGTATATATTGCGTTAATTGCTTGCGTCATTTCTTCCGCGCTTGCGTCAACCTTAGCAAGTATATCTTCTGCAGCTGCTACTGCATTTTTAACTTCTCCACCGATATCGATGGCGTCTAGGTTCATACTGGCATATTTTCTTATCACACCAATAAAGTTCAATACATCATTCAATGCTTGATATGCTGCATCTATTGGTGCCTGAGATGCCGCAGTATCAATTGCAGCTTTCGCTGCCTCTAATCTCGCTGTGAAAGCTCCAGCTCCCTTTGTAAATCCAGTTATATCAACGTTCTCGGCAGATTTAATTAATGACTGCAGCTTATATGGGTTCATTCCGGGAACATCTCCAGGTTTTTTACCGGTTAGCACAATTTCGCCAAATACAGCCGGGTTCCTCCATGCACTATCCGTTGTATCAAATAAGGTAATTGTTCCTGCTCTGCTCGTTCCTATACCATCATTGACCTGTAATTCTATGCCATAAATCTTATTGTTTGCTGCAAGATTCTGTAATGCAACTCTTGCTTCAATGAGGTATTGTCCTTCACCTGGCATGGTTGCAGTAGAGAAACGGCTGAGATCACCATTACCCGCTGACTGAACATTCCCGTAATTAACTCTGAACTGTAAATCATCAGAACCATAGGAGCTTGCCTTATCATTATTCTCATCAAGGAATACTTCAATGGAATCCTTCTCATGAGCCTGACCCGGTTCCAGTGTCATATTAGGATCATTTACCTGGGCAAGGACATAGAGTGCCGTATCATCCCATAATACCTTAAAGGTTGCAGTTGCTTTTACTGCTGCATTGTTCGTATGACGAGGCTTAATCTCGATTGCTTTCGCCCAAACCTCATCAATTTCGCCATCAATCTTAGGTGTACCATAGGTGCCAACGATTCTTCCCTCCGCTGTAAATCCGTTCTCATCAGTTACGATAGGCGGAGTATCTTCAACCTTCTCAGCGAAGAATACATCCGGCAAAATGTTATATAAATACTGATTTACACATTGCCAGGTATGTGTACCACCCGGTAACAATAGTAAGTATAGGTTACCCACTGATAAGTCTGCATTGTAATTGAAGATCGGGTTGCCTTCACTGTCTTTCTGATCTGCCATAGCCGGAATTGCATTTACCATCCCACTATAAGCAATATCATCCGTACCGGTGGATGCGAATACATAGTAATCGGTCATCGCGTAACCATTTACGATACTTGTAAAATCAGTATTTCCCGGACCACCACTGATAGGAAGATAATACTTAAAGTAATCAAAACAGCTTCTCATAATCGTAAAGGTACAGCTTGATCCCTGAGAGAAGCCACCAACTGCATGATGATTTCTTGCAGCCTTCAGAGCATCCTGAGAACCCGATGCGGCATAAGTATTATACTTCGTAGCGATAAAGGGCATTATCTCATTGACAATTTCATACTGTAATCTTCCTGATTCCATCCCTCTGTAGGTAGGGCAAACAACGATCATCGGGTCAAGTTCACCCTTCGCGATCATCATATCAAGTACTTTCTTCATTACAGTCGTTACATTAGGATTAGCATCGCCAAATACTGTATTTTGATCCTCTGATGTACCGTGAATTAAGTATAATACATTATATTTTGTATTCTTATCTTCTGCATTATAGCCAGCCGGAAGATATACAAGCATATTCTTCTGAACTGCAATACCAGGAACTCCAGCATCACTATACTCATAGGTGTCGTAGTAATCTCTTACAACAGATCCCTTTGCATTAGCGTCATAAGCTGCTGCAGTAAGATAGTCTGCAGGAATTCTTCTGAACTCTTTGATCTTTGTTATTGTCGGATCCACTTCACTAATGTCTTTATGAACAAGTGCTTTCATTGCCTGATTAAGAGAATCACAAAGTGCATCAACCCTAGCCTGATCAAGTGAAGCAATCGTTTCCTCTGCCTGACCAACTAGTTCTGTTACTAATGCTGCAGTAGCATCGGTGTAACGAACTAACTCTATATCATTTGCGATATTCACCATCTTCAATAAATCATATTGATTGAATCCGATTACGTCTCCATCAGCTTTTTTACTGAGCACAACTTTACCAAATTTCGTTGGGCTTGCATAAGCTGTGCTTGTTCTATCGAATACATTCAAAGTACCGGTTCTGTTTCCACCCTTGGCATCATTTAACTGTAACTCCATACCATAGATCTTGTTGCCCTCAGCCGGGTTTTGAAGTGCAATTCTAGCTTCCAGAACATAACCTGTTACCTTACCTTCCGCATCTTTCTTCTCAGCTACTTTCGTATATAACCGATCCAGACTGCCGCGATCTGCAGAAAGACTGTTCTTACAGCTGATTCTGTAATGGGTATCATCAAGGTCAAAGATATTCTCTAATGCATTATTACCCTCATCCAAGAAGATTTCAACACAATCTCTGTTATAAACAGTTCCTGAGGTAACATCTAATGCGCTATCAGTAACATCTGCTAACACATAGAGTGCCCTATCATCCCATAATACTTTAAATTTAGCTGTTGTATCTGTTGATCCGGAACCTGATGCGATTGCTGGAACAAAGTCAACTTTATCCCATACCTGATCGATATCACCATCAATCACCGGTGAACCAAACTTAGCAACCATGTTACCATCTTCGTTTAGACCATTTACCTTTAACGCTGCAATTGCTTTATTTAGTGCAGCAATTGCTTCATTCAACTTCTCAGCTGTTGTGTCTTCCTCTTCTAGAAGTTTTTCTGCATCTTCGATTGCTTTCCTAACAGCAGCTACACCCTCAGTCTGATATACAGATAAATCCATCTTTGCTGCTTTCGTCACTGCATTTACAAATGTAATTACCTGATTCAAAGCATCATAAGCTGTATCCATATCCGCCTGAGTTGATGTTACTTTTGCGATTACATCTTTTGCTGCCTGTAAGCTTGCAGTAAATACTACAGCTGTAACATCCATCTTCTCAGCAGAAGCGATTAATTTAATTAATTTGTATGGATTAAGTCCAGGAACATCTCCGGGCTTTTTACCCGTAAGTACAACTTCACCAAATACTGATGGATTACTCCATGCACGATCTGTTGTATCAAATACTGTAATTGTTCCTGCTCTGCTCGTTCCAATCCCATCATTGACCTGCAAATCCATACCATAAATCTTATTGTTTGCTGCAACATTCTGTAATTCAACTCTTGCTTCAATGAGGTATGTTCCTTCCCCTGTCTTGGTTGCAGTATAGAAACGGCTGAGATCACCATTCCCCGCTGACTGAGCATTTTCGTAATTTACTCTGAACTGTAAATCATCAGAACCATAAGAGGAGGTCTTATCATTTTTCTCATCCAGGAATACTTCAATGGAATCCTTCTCATGTGCTTGACGCGGTTCCAGTGTCATATTAGGATCATTCACCTGGGCAAGGACATAAAGTGCATTATCATCCCATAATAGCTTAAAGGTTGCTCTTGCCTGTACAGCTACATTATTGATATTCGGGGGCTGAATCTGGATTGCTTTATTCCAAATCTCGTCAATTTCGCCATCAATTCTAGGTGTTCCATAATAGGCTACGATTCTTCCATCAGAAGTAAATCCCTTATCATCGGTATCCACATTTACAGGCGGAGTGGGTGTGGGTGAAGGTGAAGGTGTAGGTGTAGCTATAGGATATGAGCTTCCTCCCCCACCAGTCGGAGTAACTGCACCAACACTCAGAATACTACCATTCACTTCTACGTTAACCCTATAAATGCCTTCTACTTTTGGTATTGCATTACTATCCTTTGCAGTAAACTTTGATTTTGCTGCTGCTACTGTTTCCAATTTAAGTACTGCTTGATAGGAAGCATAAATCTGAAGTGCGATTTTTGTATTAATTTTGACACCGGTCGTCCCAACATTTAATTTAGGAAGATCTTTCACTGCTCCATTGAAATCAAACTCACATGGTTTTAAAGCCTCAATCTTAGATATTCCATTTAAGGTTAGGCCTAATTTAATATCACTTTCATCTACAATAATCGCACAATCTGCACTCTCTTCTACTGTAATACAGGTTGATGCAAATACATGTAATGTATTTCCTTTTGCATATTCATTCCAGCATTGATCCTTTAAGGCACGAATTGTAATTTTACTAAATACTCCATAATTATGTATTGATGCATTAGGTGCATCAACAATCAATTCTTGCCCAGAGTAGTTACCTTCTGGAATTGCTAATTCCATATCTGCCTTGGAGCTAATGATAATTGTGCTTGCTTTGCCTGCTTTTAAAGCCTGATCAAGTTCTTTTTGATTGGATACTGTAACCTCTGGTGACACCTTAATCGTTACTTTATCCGTACAGGATTTATTCATTGTAGTAGCTTTTATCGTTACCGTACCATTATTGAATGCAGTTACAACACCCTTATTATCAACTATGGCAACCGTAGTATCACTTGATGTCCAGTTTATGGCATCAGAAGCTTTTGATGGTGTATAAGTCTTATTCAGGTCATATGTTTCACCCACTGCCATAGACTGTATCTTATTATTAATCTCAACCTTTGTAGCCGGATTCTGAGAAGGTTCTTTCACATATACTTTTGCCTTTAGGATTATACTACCTTTTTCTGATGTAATCTTGCAGGTGATTGTTGAACTACCCGTAGCAATGGCTTTTACAACACCTTTATTATTTACGGCTGCAACTTTCTTGTTACTGCTTTTCCATTGGTATGTTGATTTTGACGGTTTATTTTTGATATTGAAATCATAAGATTTCCCAACCAAAATATTCCTGTACGTTGACTCTTTTAAGACGGGGTCTGCTTTTGTTGTAGCTGCATTAGCCACCTGGATTCCTGATCCTTTAAGATCTAGAAATACCATGGAAATGACAGCCAACATAGTAATGATTCGCTTTAAAATCTTACTTTTCTTCATAGTAGCATCTCCTTTTTGAATTTAGTCTCATGCTGCAAAAACTTTTTTATAAATGTAGTAAATCGTTACACATGATGTAAATATTTTACATTTATAATTTTATGCTAACACATGTCTTATAAGTATTCAATGAAAGTTCATCAACATATTAATAGTAATTATGTATATTTCATTGCTTTTTTTACTTTATTTTTTGTCAATTTTATTGATTGGTGCATATTTTTCATGAATGAACATGGGTGGTGTAACGTTTTACCTGCGAATGAAAATCAATCCATTATTTTCAGGTTACCAAATTATAGCACGGGAGGTTTTTTGCTTGAAGCTAAAGCAAATCGGGACGCACCTGCAAAGCAGGTGGTTTATTTTATCTGCGATACAAAAAGCCTGGATCATAGTATTCAGATGAAATACTATGATCCAGGGCAGCATTCGCAAAATTAATAATGTGTTTTCAATTAAGATTTATTATATTTCTTACTTACAGCGAGACCGTCTCCTCTATGATTTCGTTCAGTCAATCTCGATTTTAGCCTTAATTCTCCTTACACCAGCAGAAGATGCTTCTTCCTTAAGTATGATAAATTTTCCTAATTCATTGGTATTGGAAGCATGTGGACCACCACATATTTCTATGGAGTAAGCAGGAATCGTATAGACTTTCACTCTATCACCATACTTATTATCAAAGATTCCGATAGCTCCAGCATCTCTGGCTTCATCTAATGTCATTTCCTCACATATCACATCAACACTATTGTTAATAGCTTCATTAACAATCTGTGAGAGATCATTTAGTTCATCTGCTGTTAGTTTTCGATCAAATGAAAAATCAAACCGTAACCTTTCTTCGGTTATATTGCTACCACGCTGATAAATACCATCACCCAGCACCTTTCTTAACGCACCATTCAAAAGATGCGTAGCAGTATGAAGTCGTGCTGTCTGGATACTGGCATCCGCAAGGCCACCTTTAAACTTTCCCTCTGCTCCTTGTCTTGATTTCTCTTGGTGTTCTTTGAATCTCTGCTCAAAATTAATGATATCTACCTTTACACCACGCTCAGCAGCTAATTCCATTGTAAATTCAATAGGAAACCCAAACGTATCATATAGTTTGAATGCAAGTTCACCACTCAGTAATTCATCATTTTGTAATAAAGCAAAATATCCTTCTGCCTTCTTTAATCCAGAATCAAGTGTTTTACTGAATAAGCAGGACTCCTTCTCTACTTGCTCTAAAATAAAGCTTTGGTTCTCCCCAAGCTCACCATATACATCTTTATATTGCTGAATTATTACATGAATCAAATCATTAAGGGTGTTATTAGGAAAGCCATACTTTTTAATTAATCTGATCGTTCTTCTAATTAGCCTTCTTAAAATGTACCCTGCTCTGTATTAGAAGGTGTAATTCGCTTTGGGTCCCCCAGTATAAATGTGATAGCCCTGGAGTGTTCACATAGGATGCGAAAATCGCATTTGCGTTTTTCTTCCGGCAAGCTGTGCATAGCCTCGGCAAGCAATTTTGCGGAGATTTCCTTTCCCGCCACACAAAAGGACTGTTCAGCTTTATCATCCGCAAAATAGCGGTCATAGGTGTAAAGCTGATTTTCCTCCTGTGGGGACAGGTCGGAAAAAATGGTCTCCCGTGACTGCCGCCACTTCACATGATTGTGAGCGTTGACTGCTTCGTTCCGGAGTGTTTCTTTGCAAAACCCATAAAACGCACAACGGATTTGCCATTGTGTACGAGCAGGTTCATTCATGGTATTCACCTCCTTTCGCAACCGCGAAAGCGGGTGATGATTTCCCCTTTCGTAAACCTTCAACGAACAGAGATTGAAAACTGCCGAAGATAGCAGAGGATTTTTAAAAAACATTTGAGAAAAATGCAAAAAAGCCCAACTGAAAACTACAGTTGGACTTTTGGGAAATATTAACTTTTTTTTGATGATATCTGTGTTCATCTTGGTAGCCGTAATACCCCATTGGTGGGTATAGGGTTTTTTTGATAAGTTATAAATTGTCAAGTTTTGTCGATATAAAATTGACACGGCGATACCTCCTTGATACCACCGTGTTCTTAAATAACGCGAACATTAAATACTCCATCCGAAATTCTACTTGCAAAAAGAAAACGGCGGTTTTGTATTTGCTAGCAAAAAAAAGAAAGAGCCAACAACTGTGATTTTACTCACTGTTGTTGGCTCTGCGACTTAGCGACTGGCACTTTTATTTTTTATCGTTGTATTTATAAGCCAACTGACCACATGCAGCCTTAATATTCCTGCCGTGAGAAATTCTCATGGTAACTTCAAGCCCGGCTTGTTCTAGCTGCTGTTTAAATATAGCCATTCCCCGTTTTGGAGGCGTTTTGATTTGCAAGTTGCTTGTAGGATTGTATTCAAGCAGGTTGAGCATAACATTTTTCCCTCGGAACCACCTTGCCAGTTGTTTTACATCGGAAGGGTGGTCATTTATTCCTGGCAAAAGCAAATATGCAAATACGATCTTTCGATTGTGCCTCTTGGAGTAAGACAATGCTCCCTCCACAACATCGTTAATATCGTTTATATGCATATTAGGAATGATACGGTTTCTTGTAGTCTGTGTTGTTGCGTGTAATGATATTGTTAACTGAATTTTTAGATGCTCCTCACGCAATTTTTTCAGTTGTTTAACCGGGCCAACGGTTGACACAGTAATACCGTCCGTGGGAAAGTTCTTTCCGTTTCTATCCCGCAGAATATGAATTGCTTTTATCAGGTTATCATAATTGAACAAAGGCTCTCCCATACCCATAAAAACGATGCGATTTACTTTCCGCCGCAACAGTATAATCTGCTGAACTATCTCAGAGGGAGTCAGATTACGAACAAAGCCGTTTCGGCCAGATTCGCAAAAAATACAGCCAACAGAACAGCCGACTTGTGTACTCACGCAAACCGTTCCAACATCTCGACGTTTAATAAAAACCGTTTCAATACACTTGCTATCCAACAGTTCATAAACATATTTTTCGGTGTCACTGTCCTTGTAGATGCTTTTTATTGACATAGTTAAATATTCCTTTCGAGGAGGGTGCTTATATAATGAAGAGCATAAAGCTTTTGCCTCAATCTCTCCAATGACTTCAGTCATTTCTTTGTAAGCAAATCCGTATGGATCCCTCCATATTTCTATAGGTGTATATTTGTATAAGTGTTTCATTTTTCTAAGTCCTTTCTCCACTAAGGGTCAAATAGCGGCTCTGCGACTTAGCGACTGGCACTTTTACTTATGATTTTTAATTCTTCGACATCAATAATATGAACTGATTTACATTTAGGGCAGAATAGGGGAAAGTTTTTCATTAGGGTATTCTTAAATATCTGAACGCGGGTCTTTCCATTGCAAACTGGACACATTATCCAATGCTTTTCATTCATTTATTTCACTTCCTTATCTATTGCTCTAATCGACGGTATAATCAGGCATAAAGCGGCAAGGCCTATGATTAACACACCAGAGAGGAGAAACCATTTATTTACTCCTACGTTATCTGCAAAAGACCCGGAAATTAATAAACCTATAGGGATGGCAAATGAAGCTATGCTGCCATACAATCCAAATACCCGTCCCAAGTATTCAGGTGGAATTTTTTCCTGTATAAGAGCTGTGACTGGGCTATTGTAAAACGGAACAGAAATCCCAATAGTAATACAAAGAAACGTAAATATCCAAAATCCATTTGGGGGTAGAATTCCGGAAATTGAAATAAACACTCCAATTAGTGCAATTGAAAAGGCAATACCAATCCCTCTGTTTTTTATCCCACCCAAAGTACCAATAATAACACCACCAACAAGCATACCAATAGAAAATGCTATTTCAGCCAAAGAGGCTTGAAATGTTGTTCCGCCGAAATAATCAAGTGACATTAAAGGAAACAGTGCATTGATAGGCGAGTATAAAATCGTAAATGCTGCCGCAATCCAGACAAGAGTAAAAACACCCTCTGCTTGTCTAAGTTCAACATATCCTAATTTCATCTCTTGCCAAAAACTAGTTTTAACCTTTGGAAACATAGATTTTTCTAAATCAGGTATTTTGATGGATATTACAGTGCACATAGCAATCAGTGCGCCAATAACGTCTAAAAACACTATGTTACTAATACTCCAAATAGGATACAAAGCACCTGCAAAAGCAGTTCCAACCATATAACCAACCGTTTGTAATGACTGCGTATATCCAGCACATTTTGTAAGTTCTTTAGTTGGTACAATTAAGGGGGTTACTGCACTGATTGCCGGAGAATGAAACGCAGTACCTACACTACGAATTGCCAATACAGCAATTATAAGCCACATAGGCAATTCGCTGTTCCATGAAGCAAAAACAAGTATAAGACTAACAAACGCAATAAAAAGGTCTGCAACAATCAAAACTATTTTTCGGTTTACTCGGTCTACAAAAGTTCCGGCCACCATTCCTAAAACAGCATTCGGAAGAAATCCTGCTAATGAAGCCATAGAGAGTACGAAAGCTGATTGCGTTGTAGCAGTTAAGTGCCAAATTAATGCCATTTGCAATATTGAACTGGAGAGGACAGAAAATGCCTGTCCAGACCACAATGTATAAAATTCTTTTTTCCAATTTTTATTTGCCATAGTTATTATCTCCTACATTTTTTATTGAACAAAAAAGGCAATAAAAAATGCAGGTCAATCTCAATATGAGCATTGACCTGCATATATAGTACGAGTAATAACACAACAAATTCAAGGCATAGCTATATAAACTATGTCTTATAATCACTTGTTAGTTGTGCATACATTCGCAAAATAGGCACGTCAAAAAAGCCCAAACCAAAATGGGAACTGCTTTTTATTGCCTATTATCTCCAGATGCGAACGCTATGCCACATAAGTGATTACTCCTTTTTCTCTAAATTTAATAAAATTATACATAAGAAATGGTTTGTTGTCAACCTCATACAATAAAAATTATGATTTATGAAAATTGAAAAGTTTAATTCCACTCCTCTTTTAGTACTGCACCGGAATTTACTTTTTCAAGTCAGCACTCTGATAAATATGGCGTTTCTAAAGCGGCGGTTAAATACAAAACCAATCGACAGTATATTTATCGTTGGAGACGCCGATATGATGGCACAATCGAGTCACTCTGCGACCGTTCCAGAAGACCACACCATCATCCAGCTCAGCATACTGATGAGGAAATAAAGCTGATCAACAACCTGCGTAGACGTTATCCTGATGCCGGTTTGGTTGTTTTCTGGGTAAAGCTCATGCAGCGGGGTTATTCGCGTACTATACCGGGACTATACCGTTTCCTATGCAAGAGGAAACTGATGGCTGTTAAGCCTCCGAACCCCAAGTATGTTGCTAAGCCTTATGAACAGATGCAGTATCCCGGTCAACGTATCCAGATAGATGTAAAATATGTCCCGGGTGTCTGCCTCGTAAATGAGGTTGTTGGTCAAAAGTTTTACCAGTATACCGCGATTGATGAATACTCCCGTTGGCGCTATGTAGAGGCTTTTCAGGAACATAGTACATATTCATCCGCATTATTTCTTGAGCATTTGATTAAAAACTTTCCGATGCCCATTGAATGCGTTCAGACGTATAATGGGTTTGAGTTTACCAAACAATTCAGCCATGGGGCTAACAAAAAAACCCCCACACTCTTCGAAGAGAGGCTGATGCGTCATAGAATACGCCACACGTTAATCCGACCATTTACCCCTCGTCATAATGGAAAAGTAGAGCGCAGTCATCGTAAAGATAATGAACGATTCTATGCTACACACTCCTTTTACTCATTTGATGACTTCTCAAAACAATTAAATATATACAACAAAAGGGATTACAATAACTTCCCTATGAGGCCTCTAGGGTGGAAATATCCTAGGTCTATACTATTTGATTTTGTTAAGCATGGTGTAACATATGTTTGACAACCCTACATAAGTAGATCAGGGCAAATAAGCATATGGGCACTAATAATGCCCAATGACCGGTTTATCCTTCGTTCTATGCTTACGCTTTGGTTCGTATTCCTGCCAGTATACCCTCTTTTCATTATAGCGGCTTCTTGCTTCCTTCTCTTCTGCAGGATAACCCACATAAACAACACCAAGGGGTATGACATACTCCGGCATATTCAGTGTTGACTTCACCTGTCTTTCTACTCCTGGATTGGTATATACTCCAATCCAGACAGTTCCCAGGCTCAGGCTGGTTGCAGCGATCAGAATATTTTCCAGGGCAGCACTGCAGTCCTGTACCCACATTTCCTGCGTTACCCCTTTGAAGGCTAACTTCATATTACCGCATACAACGATGGCCGCAGGAGCATTATACCTGCCAAACATCAGCTGATTCTTCAGTTCTGACAGCTTCTCCTGCTCAGTGATCACGATAAATTCCCAAGGCTGGCAATTCGCTGCGCTAGGAGCAGCGGTTGCTGCTTTTAATAGAGTGATCAGGGTTTCCTGATCCACTGCTCTATCCTGATAATTACGAATACTTCTTCTTTTAAAGATTGCCTCCAATGCTTCCATTTCTTTTCCTTCAGATGTTTATAATAATGCTACTCAAACTCCTTTTTCTTGAGCTTGTCAAGCTTCTTCCTCTTGAGATCAATATGCTTCATCTTGCTTCTCGGATAATACTTATCACATTTTTGACAGTAGCCCTTATGGCTGGCTTCCCTGCCTTTCGCACAGACCCCTGTTGATATATAATGGATACACACAGTCTCCCTGTCCTTTGACATAAGGGTTTCTCCTTTCAGTGATAGATTGATATACTACAGAAGGTTAGAGCACTTCTAGCTGACCTTATTAGCTCTGACCTGATATACTCAGAAGCTTATGTACTATGAAGCATATGCCATCTGACGATTATTGACAATGATACGCATTTGTGATATTCCCAGGATTAATAGCAGAATATATCATTCCCCTGGATAAGGTAGAATTAAAACTGCCCTTCCAGGGGATCTGTGGTTTAAGTTATCAGTCTAATGTTACATAATATTTTTATGACACAAAATTATGTATGATGTATTGTATAAGTTAATTCATAAATTTATTCCGGAACGAATATCTTATAGATTGCCCTGGTTGCCTCCTCAAAGTCCTCTTCTGATACACCGATGATGATATTTAGCTCAGAGGAGCCCTGATCAATCATCTTAATATTGATCTTAGAATCTGCCAATGCAGTGAATATCTTCGCAGCAGTACCTCTTGCCTTTCTCATGCCACGGCCCACGACTGCGATCAGCGCCAGATCATCCTCAATCTCAATATGATCGGGCTGAGTACGGGAGATAATTTCATCCAGCACCGCTCTCTCCTTGCCACGGATGGCTTCGGTATTGACTATGACACTGAGGGTATCGATGCCGGAGGGCATATGTTCAAAGCAAATATTATTCTTCTCTAGAGACCTAAGTACATTTCTACCAAAGCCCACCGTACTGTTCATCATGTCCTTCTCTATGTTGATGACAGAGAAGCCCTTCTTGCCGGCTATTCCGGTAATCGTGAATTCACTTCTTTCCACGGACTGTGATACAATCATCGTACCCTGATCCTCAGGATGGTTGGTATTCTTAATATTAATCGGGATTCCCTTCGTTCGAACCGGAAAGATAGAATCCTCATGCAGTACGGTTGCTCCCATATAGGACAGCTCTCTGAGCTCCCTGTAGGTAATGGTAGTGATTGGCTTCGGATCCTTTACAATTCTGGGATCACAAATCAGGAAGCCGCTGACATCCGTCCAGTTCTCATAGATTTGAGCATCAGCAGCTCTGGCTATGATGGAACCGGTAATATCAGAACCACCTCTGGAGAAGGTCTTTATCGTATCGTTCGGCATGGAACCATAGAAGCCTGGTATTACGGCATGCTCCAGCTCACTGAGCTTAGGAGCCAGCTTTGAAATCGTCTTGTCTAAATCAAATTCTCCGCTTTCATTAAAGCAGATTAATCCAACCATATCGAGGAAAGGAAAGTCAAGGAATTTAGCCAGCAACATACTGTTGAGGTACTCACCACGGCTGGCTGCATAATCACGGCCGGCTCTATGCTTAAAGGAATATTTGATATGCTTGAATTCCTCCTCGAGGGATAAATCCAGATTAAGATCTCTGATTATGTCATTATACCGATCCTCAATTGCCTGAAATTCATCATCAAAATTCAAGCCCCTACTTGCCTTATCATAGCATCCATACAGCATGTCAGTTATCTTCGTATCACTGGCATATCTTTTACCGGGTGCGGAGGCAACAACAAATCGTCTGGTTTTATCTGCATGAACGATTTCCGCTACCTTCCGAAATTGATTGGCATCTGCAAGAGAGCTACCGCCAAACTTAACAACCTTTATGTCATTCATAAGTACTCCTCTTTCTGCACTTTATATCCGTGCCGTAATTGATTGGAATTTTTTAAATATCATTATATTATAAAATGTTTGAATAATCAATTATGGAATAAAAAAAGTATAAACTTTACAGGAATAAAAAAGTATAAACTTTCAGAAATAAAAAGAATACTAGCTTTCAAAGAAACATAAGTTTCAACTTATTCAGTAAATAAACGGATTAGCTTTCATAATAAAGGGATTAGCTTTCACACAAAAATTAAGGATAATCTGCATACACACTTCTGAATACGCAAAAAGAGAAACAAAACGTATTAAATATTATACGGTTTATTTCTCATTCTGCGACTATTAAAAAAAGGGAGTAGCGAGCTAATTTAATGTATCAGCATAATAGGGAACAATGATGTAGTTACCTGCATGGATCCTATCAGAGGATAGGCCGTTACTGTCCATTATTTCCTCCACATATTCATCAAGGTCCTTATATTCCTCCGACATGTATCTGTTTGCGATACTCCATAGGGTATCACCCTTTTTAATCTCAACACTGGCTACGAGCTTGACTCTATCATGACTTCCCTTGGCTGTAACCGTCTTCGTAAAAAAGAACATGGAAAATAAGATAAGCAGAATTAGAAGCAGGCCTCCAATCAGCCCAATTCTTATCTTATAAAGGTTACTTCTACCCTTGTCTGTATATCTCATCGTTCTGTTCATACAGCTTTCCTCCCAAATCATCAATCATCTTATAACCATCCTAAACAGCATAACTTATCTCATATTCCTTTCGGTCAGCCTCATTAGGACTGTAGGATCGTTACGTCATGTACTGGTATCATTATAGTATGGGTCAGGGTCATCCAATGTCCGCTATAGAAAATTTCTTAAAACTTTTTCCATGTATGTGTCTTCCAATCATCTCTCTCAATTTCATGAACCGAACATATGGTACGAACATATGTTTACCTTACCTCCATTATATTAGATACTTTTCAGTTTGTCAACAAAAATATTCGAACATTCGTTTCTTTTTACAAACATTTTTTCGTTTTTCAGAACATTAGTTTTGCATTTCTGTGACAGGTATGTTATAATCTTCTCAACTGGTAAACTGATACAAAAGTATATTTCAGAATACATCTGATTAAGAATATGATAATGGAGGCTGATCGTATGGGATATGGAAGGATAAGTAATAAGCAGAAGGAAATACTAGAGTATTTAAAATCTCAGATTATAAATAAAGGATATCCACCGGCAGTACGCGAGATCTGTGAAGCAGTCAAATTAAAGTCCACTTCCTCTGTCCACTCCCATCTGGAGACTCTTGAGAAGAACGGTTATATCCGCAGAGATCCCTCAAAGCCCAGGGCAATAGAGATTATCGATGACGAATTTAATCTGACCAGACGAGATCTGGTAAATGTGCCGATCGTAGGAACGATTACAGCAGGACAACCGATTCTGGCTGTACAGAACATTGACAGCTACTTCCCTATTCCGTCGGAATATATGCCGAATGAAGAGACCTTTATGCTGATGGTGAAGGGAGACAGTATGATTAATGCCGGAATCTTCAACGGTGACAAGATCCTGGTTCAGAGACAATCCCATGCAAAGAACGGTGATTATGTGGTTGCGATGATGGACGACGAGGTTACAGTGAAGACCTTCTATAAGGAGAATGGCTACTATCGCCTACAGCCGGAGAATGATTCCATGGAGCCGATCATCGTTCCGGAGCTGCAGATTCTTGGTAAGGTAATCGGACTATTCCGTATTTTTTCATAGTTGAGTTATTCCGTATTTTGCACTAACAATTATTTCATCCTATGTATCGAGCAATTGATCCTAGGTTCCCCTATAAGGGCTATCCTCCAATGGGTTTGAAATTTATCACCTCAATGGTAAAATAACAGATTAAAATAAGGCAGATGCCGGGATATCTCATTCATCCCTTCATCTGCCATTTTTATAGTAATTTGAATCGGCCGGCCGATTCTTTAGAAATTCTAATATCTTTATGCTGATACAAGAAAAGCTATCCTCCGGGTGCTGTTCATCATGAAGTAAGGTCTCCCTATTCCAGTCCCAGCTGTTCCTTACTGATCGTTTTACCATCCCTCCAGATTCGCTCCAGATTGTAGAACAAGCGATCCTCCTTAGAAAATACATGAACGACCACATCGCCGTAATCTAGCAGAATCCAGCTTGCGGACCGTATTCCTTCGATCCTCTTAGGCTCGTAGCCCTTCCTGCCGAGAACATCCTTTACATTGGAAACTAGGGCATCAACCTGAGGAGCATTCGTTCCGTTGGCAATAATAAAATAATCAGCAATAATAGAAATATCCTTGATTTCAATTACCTGAATATCCTCACCCTTTTTCTCCTCCAGAGCTTCGAAGACCAGCTTCGCCATTTCCTTCGCATTCTCCATATCTATTACCTCCTTACGCCGCATTGCGACCTGTTAATCTTCCTTATATAATGCATTATAGTATTCATAAGCTTCCCTGGTCAAGGGATCTATCACTGATCCGGTGCTCTCCAGATATTTTAAGGTATGATCCAAAGTTAAGATAACCGCCCGATCCAAATGATTATAAGCCTCCCAACGGATTCTGTCGATATCCTCAATTTGCTTCCGATTAGGTTCAATATAATCTGAGATAAAAATGATTTTCTCTAGTAAGGACATACCGGGTCTACCGGTGGTATGATAACGAATAGAGCTTAAGATGTCCTCATCCTTAATTTCGAATAGATCCTCCGCATAAGCTGAGCTCACCTTGGCATGCAGCAGAAAGACACTCTGTCTCTCATACTCGCTGATTGGTAGGTGATAGCGGATACATTCCTTGATTAAAGCTTCGTCAGATAGGTCCTTGGCACAATCATGCAGAATTCCTGCGATACTTGCCTTCCGCGTGTCATAGCCATGGATCAGGGCCAAATCACAGGCCACTGCTTCCGTACCCAGGGAATGCCTGTATCTGTATTCTCCCATCATGGACTTTATGCTGTCCCTAAATTGCTGCAATTCCATGTAATTACCTTCTTTATATTAGTTTAGTCATATCCTTATGTCTGTATGCTTCCTTTCACGATTACACGGAAAAGAGCTCCGATATCCGCTTATTTGCCTGGATTTATGGGATGTCCATACAAACCATGCGTTTCGATATAGGTTTGAACCAGGTCCGGTACATAATACCTGATGGATTTTCCTGTTGCAATCCGTTCCCTGATTCCCGCTGAAGAGATATCGATGGTAGGCATATCCATCAACATGATCGTGGCACCATATTCCTCATTTAGTCTGTTTATCTGCTGCTCCATCCGTTTTTTGGGTAAATGGTTCCGACCCGCTACAATCATTGTACACAAATCAAAAATGACCTGTGGGGTCTTCCATTCCTTTAGCTGCAGCAGAGAATCTGCCCCTATGATGAAATAGTACTCCGTATCCGGATTCTGTAAGGTAAGCTCTGTTAGTGTATCCGCGGTATAAGTCTTACCCTCACGATCAAATTCCAGTGTGGAGAGCTCGAAATGCGGGTTGTCCCGAATAGCCAATGCAGTCATATGACATCGGTCCTCACCTGAGGCAACCGCAAGACTGTTTTTGTGCGGCGGTTCCTTGGAAGGCATAAAGAGAATCGTATCAAGACCGATTTCTTCAAATGCATATTCGGCCAGAAATAAATGGCCGTTATGAACCGGATTAAAGGTACCGCCCATAATGCCGACCTTCTTCATATCATATCCTACCTTTCTCATCCTTTGTAAGTCAGGCGCCATGATTCAATCAAGCCTTGCTTTTTTGCTTTTTCTCAACTGGAAGGACTATTTTTTTCTTTTCCTTCGATTCTCTATATAATACAATCTTCTTACCGATAATCTGTACCAGCTCGGAATGGGTACGCTCTGCCAGGGTATGTGCCAGTACATTAATATCCTCTGTACAGTTCTTCAACACATTGATTTTTATCAGCTCTCTGGCTTCCAAGGCTTCTGAAACCCCTTCCGTGATTTCCGGTGTCAGGGATGATTTTCCGATTTGATAGATTGGATCCATCGTCATGGCCAGTCCCTTCAAATAGGCACGCTGTTTCGTCGTCATAATCTGCTCCTTTCATATTAATGGTACCATTAGGTGCGAACCTTACTTATAATAGTCAAACTCCAGTCCATACATTCGGACTGTATCGCCTTCTTCAATTCCAAGAGCCTCAAGCTCCTCCAGAATTCCATTCTCCCGTAGGAAGCGCTGAAAGAAGGTAAATCCTTTTTCGGAGTCCAGATTGGTATAACCCAGCATTCTTTCGATTCTGGGACCCTCCACCACATACAGATGCTCCTCTTCCTTCCAAACCTCATAGGGCTCTTTCGATTCCGCTAGATCCTCAGGGAAGAATTCCTTCTCAAATACGACAGGAGCATGATCCACCTGATCCAGCATTTCCTTCACATGATACAATAGCTCCTTCACTCCCTTACCGCTGACTGCAGAGATCGGAAAAACAATAATCCCTTGCGGTTCAAAGGCTTCCTTGATTTTACGGATCACTGCCTCTCCCTCTTCTCCATAGAAGACATCGATCTTATTTGCAGCGATTACCTGCGGCCGGCTTGCCAGCTCTGCATTATAGGACACCAACTCGGAATTGATCAGCTGAATATCCTCAATGGGATCCCTGCCCTCTGTGGAGGCTGCATCCACCAGATGGATGATAACCTTCGTGCGTTCAATATGTCGCAGGAATTCATGACCTAGTCCCAGACCCTCGGAGGCACCCTCAATCAGACCGGGAATATCTGCTATCACAAAGCCACTACCGCCTTCCATATCAACGACACCCAGATTCGGACTGGTGGTCGTGAAATGGTAGTTACCAATCTTCGGCTTTGCATTGGTCACTCTTGCCAGAAACGTTGATTTCCCAACATTGGGGAATCCAACCAGACCAACATCGGCGATGACCTTCAGTTCTAAGAGTACTGTCATCTCCATGGCCTTCTGACCGGGCTGTGCATATTTAGGGACCTGCATTGTTGCTGTGGCATAATGTTGGTTTCCCTTGCCCCCCCTGCCACCGCGCAGGATTACCTCTCTTTTATTCGTTTCGGACATATCAGCCACCACTTTACCGGTGGTCTTCTCTTTGATTACGGTACCCGGTGGTACCTTAAGGATCAGATCCTCACCGTTTTTGCCGGTACAGTTTCTCTTCCCACCGCTTTCCCCATCTTGGGCTGCGTATTTTCTGATATATCTATAATCTGACAGGGTATTCATCCCTTCATCTACTTCAAAAATCAGGTCGCCTCCCTTGCCACCGTCTCCTCCATCGGGTCCACCGGCAGGAACAAACAGCTCCTTTCGAAAGGATACATGTCCATCACCGCCCTTACCGGACCTGATATAGATCTCTGCTCTGTCTGCAAACATTTCATACCTCCATTTACCCGAAGCGGGTATCAAAACAATCTACGGTCAGGCAGTGAGCCGGATCCGTCTGATTAGGATCATTATCTATTATTTCTATTATGCATATAATTCTTCGGATTATTTCCATTGTTGTCAATTAAAGTTATACTCTATCTCATTTATTATAATCACAAATCGTGGTAAATTCAACCGAAAGTAATTCAGATCACCTGTTTGCATACGAAAGGTATCTGCCAGAAGCCACACATAAAAGAACCCCAAATCCTTTCAGAATTTGGGGTCATTACCGAAATCGGGTTGAGTAATTACCTGCAATGCTTTTGCAGAAAATAATTATTTGCTTTCTACAGGGTAAACACTTGCCTGTTTCTTATCCCTGCCCTTTCTTTCGAATCTGACAACACCGTCAACCAAAGCAAATAATGTATCATCGCCGCCGCGTCCAACGTTAACTCCGGGATGGATCTTAGTACCGCGCTGCCTGTAAAGGATATTACCGGCAAGAACGAACTGTCCGTCTGCTCTTTTCGCACCCAGTCTCTTGGATTCGGAATCTCTACCGTTCTTGGTAGAACCAACACCCTTCTTATGAGCGAAAAATTGAAGGTTCATTCTTAACATAGTTACACCTCCTAAATTCAATGTTTACGTTACTGTGATTTTACCTGGGTTAGCTTCACGTATTTCCTATAGCTATCGCTGATTCCCTGAAGCCCTAAGGCCAGAGAATTCAGTAGCAGGCTTCCGTGTTTACTGATTGGTGAAACCACATGGAATTCTATATAACCTGTTTCCTGATCCTGATCCAAGCGGAACTGATCGGAGGTAAAATGCTCTATAGAATTTATGGTATTGATTACTAGGGCTGATACAGCGGAACACACAATATCACTGCCGGCTTCTGCATAACCGGAATGTCCTGAGACCTGAAAGCCTGTAATCAAGTTTTCTGCATTTTTATAAATGGCGATATTAATCATATACCATTACCTATGCATTAATCTTGTCAATCTTTACCTTGGTATATGCTTGTCTATGGCCGTTCTTCTTGTGATATCCGGACTTTCTCTTGTATCTGTAGACAATCACTTTTCTGTTCTTGCCTTCTTCTACAACAGTAGCCGTAACCTTAGCGTTCGCTACGGTAGGATTACCTACTACAAGCTCGCCGTTGTTAACTGCAAGTACCTGGTCAAAAGTGTAGGATGCTCCTGCTTCTAAACCAAGCTTCTCTACTTTAATGATATCGCCTTCCGCTACCTTGTACTGTTTTCCACCAGTTGCAATAATTGCGTACATATGGCACCTCCTATTATCATTACTCGCCAATTATGGTGTCCGTATTCTACGGAGCTTAAACCTCATTGTGCGGCACACTAAATCATACTAGCATAAGGAGTATGGTTTGTCAATGAATTTTTATCTATAAAGCCAGCAAAATTCAAAAAAAACAGAGTATTCTCATCCATATCCTACCCCCATAATTTGAAGATATGTAATAAGAATACTCTGTCAATATTCACTATCCCTTATGTATTGCTACAAACGATTCTTTCTGTTATTACCGGTTATTGAACTCCGTTTGCAGAATCAATAAATGGCTGCCATAATCCAGCTACCTTTTCGATCAATTCGATCGGGGTAGCAGCACCGGCATCAAGCTCAAACGTAATATCACCCAGTTCAACACCTGATACTAAATTAGCAAGAGAAATGGTGCCATGCTGCGGCTCATAGAACAGAGGTAAGGTTTCGTCAACTGCTCTGGTATCTCTGAATACGGAATAGAACGGTGTCTTCCAGTCCTCATCCTCATATCCAGGAGTTACATTGGTGTACAGGTTATATGCAAATGCAATATTCTCTGCCGTTTCCTTTTCCAGGTTAGCCGGCATAACTACTACATTTTCTGTGAATACGGTCATCATCTCGCCCTTAGGTCCCTTCGGGAAGATAACAAAGCCCCAATCATCCTCCATGTCCTTCCAGGTATTCACCTTGTATTGCTCACCACACTGCATAGCAACTTTACCTTCTTTAAAGGTAGCAATAAAATAGTCCCAACTAGCCTCCTCCGGAGTAGGTACCGGGTAATGATATCCCTTGTCATATAAGCTTCTACCCCATTCCAGAGCTTCAAGGAAATTCGGCTCAGAAGTAGCATTGTAGAATTTACCGTTCTCATCAGAGCCAATAAACTTAGCATCATTGGAGAATACACAACCTCTGAAGAAGTCGATCGAGAAGCTGGAGATACCGTATACATCCATCACACCATCACCATTGGTATCACGGGTCAGCTGCCTCGCCAGATCCTCCAGTGCCTGCCAGGTCCATTCACCCTTAGCCTGTAAATCATAGGGCAGATCCGGGTTAATGCCTGCTTCTTCAAATAATCTCTTGTTCCAGAATACTCCTAGTCTTGGCTCCATTCTGCCTGTTGCCATACCATAAATATTCTCACCGAAGGTCATTAACTCCTTCACCTGGGGATTCCACTTAGCTTGTGAGAAATCAAAACTTTCCAGCGTATTCAACGGATAAAGGAGTCCTTGGGATAAAGGTGCCGCAATGAACTTCTGGTCCATAACGAATACATCTGCAGCAGGGTCACCTGCCATAATGGAGGAAACCACGATTTCCTGATATTCCATCCAGGATCCAAGGTTGGCGCGGGTAATTGTAAAATTATACTTATCCTGGAATTCCTGCCTATAGGCCAGGGTATCCTCTTCCCTCGTGTCCTTTGGCGGAGCATTTGGATCGGTCGTCCACCAGTCACCAATTGTTACTGTGATACCGCCTAAATCCCTCGGTACCTCTGTAGGTGTAGGGGAAGGAGTTGCTGTAGCCTCTGCTTCCTTCTCCGGAGCCTGTGTCGGTGCAGCAGTCGGTTCAGTATTTGTCTCTTCTGCTTTTTTACCGCACGCAGTTAGCATTGAAAGGATCATGCCAACAGCCAAAATAAGCCCCAATACTTTTTTTGCATGTTTTCTCATAAAATACCTCCCTTATTTTAATAACTATATTTTAACAGATAATAGCATACAATGTATCCTGTTTAAGGTATACTTATATCTTATTATTTGTCAAAATATAGTTTAAAGCCCATAAGTACGATATTTCTTAATTTCACAAGACTTCCCTGATCCCTTATCTTCCTTTTCGTCCATTAATTACATTATATGTATTATACTATAAAATGGTAGTAAATAGCAATATCCTTGAACGAAATACTATTTTCTACTTGTAGGGTTACAATACCTGTATTAAGAGAGCCTTTCCGTATGGCAAGTATAATACAAGATATGAGGTTTCGACTTGCTTTAATTAAATATGCTGAAAAATATGGTGTTTCGAAAGCAGCTGCACGATATAAGACGAATCGGCTGGAGGATGAGTTCACCCTTATTTACATAGACTGTTTATTCCTTGCTCTTTTTCAGAGATCGGATGACAGGAACCATGATTGCCGCTACAATGCCGGAGGAAAAGCCGGTATTATAAAGATTCATTCCCCCGTGCAGAACTCCGACGCTTAGCACCACAGAGGAATTGATAAAGCCGGCGAGGATGCCGAGCTTCCATCCAAATACTCCTGATATCGGAGCGAGGGCTGTTCCAAACAGAGCCGCTAACAATAGTCTTGGATCGTTAATATCCCATATCTTCGTTAAAACTCCAATGAAAACACCAAGGATGACGGGCAATATATTTCTTGCATGCTTTCCATAGGCTCCGAAGCCTACAATGGTCAAAATACCGCCGATCGTGGGACCGTTTAGTGCTCCTCCTACTGCAAGAACATAGATCATACCGATAAAACCGTTCAGACCCATGTTGATCAGGCTGGCGCCAAATCCTTCGGTACGGACAAAATCACTGGACAGACAGCCATCCCTCTTAAGGATCGTACCAACCCCTCGGATGGATCTGCCATTCATCAGATAGCCTGTCAGTATAAAGCCAAGAAACAGAATGGACAAAAAACAGCTTAAGACCATATTATTCCCGGTACTCCAGAGCAAGTGACTCCTGGTTTCGAACCCGTAGGATATGAATATGGATACCGCTACCGTGCCAATGATCCCAGCAGCAAAGCCGACATTATATAAATTAAATCCCTGGTGGAATGGAAATACATGAGAAGATATCGGAGGCATGATAAAGCCTATCAGGCTCCCAATCAGTAATGCCAAGATCAGTCTCAGATAAAAGGGCTTTTCGATATGAAACAGAAGCTCTGTAACGGCAGGAGCCATGCTGGTTCCCAGAAGTGCCGTAATCACATGATCGGAAAAACGTTCCTTCTTAAGCTTCGAATATAAATATACCCCAAAAATAATAATCCATATATTAATGATATTCTTGCCAAATAGAGCAAACCCAGACATGAGAAAGATTGCTACGATGGATCGTCCGTCCACATCGATTCGCAATAGAGAAAGAAGTAGGATGGATGCCAGTGTCAGAAGACCTGCATTGACGAAGCATGCTCCCATACCTCCTACAACAATATAATCCGTAATCAGAATGTCCGGACTAACGACAATGGAATGTAGTCCCTTTACGATCGTACTCGGCTTATCCATGAGAAAACCAAAAAGAACTAGGTAAAATGCATAAATTGTGAGAAAAATATTTTTTGCTTTGTTAGATACATCAGGCTTCAACTGCTTATTCTGCGCTTGATTATGTATAGTGATCCCTCCTGTATTAGATTGTATTGAATCTTGTGTAAATGATTGAGATACATGCCATATCATATTATAACATTATCAATAAATACTTTTCTATTGTTTTCTACACTTTTTCTATAATAATTTCTATTTTATATTTCTATGATATCTTTCTATGATAACTTTCTATGATATCTTTCTATGATATCTTTCAATGAATCTTTCTATGAATCTTTCTATGATACCATTCTTGATAATTTTCTATTATTGATCTAGTATTATTCATATTATCTACTAATATTTTTCTGGTTCTATTCTATAATATCTTATCATATTATTATCATTGATATCCTCATTTTCCCATTCGTTTCCCTTCTCTGTTCATCTTCGGCGCACTATAAATACCCTTTATTCTGCTATGTCATAAAGCTCTGCTCCAATCAATGCAATCAAGGAAGCTCTTGGGATACAGAGCTGGCAGCCCCTTACCCCGGCACTGACCGTTATTTCATCATATAGAATAGCCGTCTCATCCATAAAGGTTGGGAATTTCTTCTTCATGCCGATTGGGGAGCAACCGCCTCGGATATAGCCTGTGGTGCTCAAAAGCTCCTTCACAGGAAGCAGCTCAAGCTTCTTATCACCGATGGCTGCAGCTGCCTTCTTCAGGTTCAGCTCCAGATTGACCGGGATACAGAATACCACGATTCCCTTCTTCTCCCCTTTCGCTACCAGTGTTTTGAACACCTGTTCCGGAGGCATAGCGATTAGCTCTGCAACATGCTCACCACTGAGATTGTTCTCATCCACCTCATATTCCATCGCACGGTATGAAATTCCGGCCTGTTCTAATAAGCGCATCACATTTGTTTTATTCATTCGCTATTTGTATCCCTTCTTGAGGCCATGCAAGCCCATGGTATGGATAGACTTTCAGACTTATACACCAAATTCCCTGATCTGTTCATACAAGGGTTTTCGGACCTTCTTTCTCGTAACCTCCACCAATCCCAGTGCTGTCATATCCACTAAGGTTGTCTTCACCGGATCCAGCTTAAAATAACTCTCCAGCTCCTCCATCAGAAGCTCCTTATTCTTCTTTAGCTCCATATCGATAAAATCAATGATAATAATACCGCTTAGGTTTCTGAGGCGGATCTGCTTCGCTATCTCCTTAGCGGCTTCTCTGTTCACCTTCAGGAAGGTCTCCTGAACCTTCTTCTTGCCAGTCACTGCCTTACCGGTATTTACATCAATAACCGTAAGAGCTTCTGTTGGTTGGATAATGAGGCTTCCTCCGGATTTTAACCAAACCAGTGGCTTTAAGGCATCCTTTAGCTTCTCATTGATTCCATATAGGTTGGATAGACTTAAGGTCTTATCCTCATACAGCTTTAGCTTCCCGATATCCTCTGACTGGTAGTTCTCCAGATATTCCTTGATGTGTCCATAGAGCTCAGGATCATCCGTGATAAATTGATCTACATTGTCCGCATAACCGTCCCGGATATCACAAATATAATTTGGTGGGGTACTATACAGGAGGGAAAACCGGCTCTGATGGACACCATAGGTTCGGATATGCTCATAGATTGCCTTGAGCCCTCTTAGCTCCTTTAGGATTATCTCCTCAGAAGTATAGGCTGCATTGGTCCGGATGATAAAGCCACAGTCCTTTTTCTCCTGTCTTTTTAGGATGTCCTTCAGCCTTTGGCGTTCCTTCTCATCCTCAATCTTTGATGATACTCCTAAGGTTGTTTTTCCATAGGTCAGGGCAATATATTTACCGGTTAGGTTGATATTAGAGCTTACTACGGGAGCTTTGGTCTTAATATCCTCCTTGATGACCTGAACAATCAGCTCATCTCCGGCCTTTATCGCTCCCTCCTTACCCCTTGGGGATTGTCCGACACTGGCATTCGCCATGATCGGACAGGGATTCTCGGACATGGAATAATAACACATCCTGCCGTCAGCAATTTCAACGAAGGCGGCATTTATATTCTTGACGATATTCTTCACCTTACCAAGATAGATATTCCCTAGGATTCCTTCCTCCTGAGCGGCATTGACTGACACCTGCACCATATCACGGCCTTCAAAAAATGCCGATATGATCTTATCCTCCTGTTTTGTTATCACAAGCTTCTGTTCCATATCCTGCTCCTGTTGTTAATCATATGATTAAGTCCGGTTGATCTCTCTATTGCTCTGCTCATACTCTCAATGCATTTGTTTTACTCATTTGCTCACCCATTTGCTCTGCATATTTGCTCTGCATATTTGCTCTGCATATTTACATGGGTCAATACTAGCGCTCTAATTCTTCCAGAGGTATCAGCCTACCGTCAGCCTCGTCTCGGGAATACACCTCCAGTCGATGCACCTGCCAAGCATAGCTTAGGTATTCATGCCCCAAAGAATTGAAAAATGCCTCCATGACCAGCTCAGGCTTCAGATTCATTGCGCTTCCCGTATTCAGCTGAAGATAAACCTTGATCCCATTCCTGTATACCTCTGCCACACTGACCGGCTTACTTACATACTGCTTATATTCCCTACGGTTCTCCATGACACCGATGAAGGAACTCTCAGTAGCTGTAGCTTCGGCAGATTTCGGTGAATTGCTCTCAGACCCTTGTATGAGCTTCTGTTTGATCACCTTTTGCTCCTCATATTCCTCAGCAGTAAAGGCCACCAGAGTAATCATCGGCTTGATATCCACAGTCTTCTCACTGGTCTTAGTTTTCTTATCAATGACAATCTCCTCAGCAGCATAAAATTCCCGGAAGGACTCCCTAAGCTTCTCCGGGGTATCGATTATATCCGGAACTGCATAACCATCCTTTAGGGATACCAGATAATCTGCAGAGGATACCTGTGCCATGGCGGTCACATTCTTTCGGTTCTCCTCTCTCTCCTTCAGAAACATAAAGCCGGTAATACGGAATCCCTCTGTCATCACTGCATTTAATCGCTCCACCATAACCTCAGGGGTATCGGAGGATCTTAGCTCCACATCCACATATTCCCCATCACTGGTGAGACCCACACCCAGCGGTGCAGCAAAGGACATGATCTGATGAGGGCTGAAGCCCTTCGTATATTCGTTATCAAAGCCTGCCCGCCGAAACGCCTTCTGGAAATATCTCATAACATCCAGATGTCCGATGAATTTCATAGCATCGTATTTTTGAAATTTTATTCTAACCTTCATGGAGTACCTCCTTCTAAGCAGACTCCACCCCCAAATACCTTCGCCCCGCAATTATAGCAGGTCTGTCTGCAGTTTGGAGTCACCAGTTCGCCCTTCGCCCTTCTGTATTCTCGTAATAAAAATTCCTTCGTCACTCCGGTATCGATGAAGTCCCAGGGGAAAAGCTCGTCCTCACTGCGTTCTCTACTGTTGTAGAATTCCATGGAGATGCCATTCTTATCAAAGGCCTCCACCCATTTCTCATAAGAAAAATGTTCGCTCCAGGAATCATAGAGACAGCCTGCCTGATAAGCATCATAAATCACCTGACTGATCCGGCGATCTCCTCTGGCCAATACACCCTCCAGAACACTTAACTGAGCCTCATGCCAATTGAACTTAATGCTCTTTTTATTCAGCTGCTCATTGAATTTAGATCGTAGGAAGCGCTGCTTCTCTATATATTCTTCACTGGTATTCATTCTAGACCACTGGAATGGGGTAAAGGGCTTCGGTACGAAGAAGGAGGTGCTGGCAACAACGCTAACCTTACCGTTTCTTTGCTCCTTAGGTAGCTTATAATATTCTCTAGCGATTTGCTCGGATAGGATGGCTATTCCCTCAATGTCTTCCATGGTTTCTGTCGGAAGTCCCATCATAAAGTACAGCTTCACTCTGTTCCAGCCGCTCTGGAAGGCTTCAAAAGCCCCCTTTAAGATGGCTTCCTCGGTTAAGCCCTTATTAATGACATCTCTCAGGCGCTGTGTTCCTGCCTCCGGCGCAAAGGTCAGACTGCTTTTTCTGACATCCTGAACCTTACTCATAACATCCAGAGCAAAGGCATCAATACGCAGAGAGGGAAGGGAAATATTCACTCCCTTCGTTCCAAACTCCTCTATTAAGTAATACACCAATTCCTGTAGGGAGGAATAGTCACTGGAGCTCAAGGAGCTCAAGGAGATTTCTTCATGGCCGGTGGACTGTAGCATCTCATGGGCACAGCGCTTCAGATACTCCAAATCCCGCTCACGGGTCGGCCGATATATCATACCCGCCTGACAGAATCTGCAGCCGCGAATACAGCCCCTCTGGATCTCCAGAACGACCCGGTCCTGGGTAGCCTTTAGAAAGGGTACCAGGGGCTTGGTCGGATAGTAGGCTTCACTGAGGTTCATCTCAACCTGCTTCCTTACCCTATCCGGTGCTGAGGCCTCATTCTTTATAAAGCTTAGGATGGTTCCATCCTCTTTATATTTTACGTCATAAAGGGAAGGCACATACATTCCTTCCACCTGTGCCACTCGTCTTAAATACTCCTTCCGGGATACACCTATGCGCTTACATTCCTTGTAGAGCTCAAGTATTTCGTTATATACAGTTTCTCCCTCACCGATATAGAAGAAGTCGAAGAAATCAGCAATCGGCTCCGGATTATAGCTACAGGGTCCACCCCCGATTACGATCGGATCCTCTTCCGTCCTGTCCTTCGCATAAAGCGGAATTTGTGACAGCTCCAGCACCTGTAGGATGTTTGTATAACACATTTCATATTGCAAAGTAATTCCCAGAAAGTCAAACTGCTTTACCGGGTCCTGGCTTTCTAAAGCAAAAAGAGGGATATTCCTTTCCCTCATCAGCTTGTCCAAATCAACCCAGGGAGAATAAACCCGTTCACACCAGGTATCCTCCCTACGGTTAAGGATATCATATAGTATCTGAATTCCCAGATGGGACATTCCAATCTCATATACATCGGGGAAACATAAGCAGAATCGAATATCTACCTCTTTTGGATCCTTCCTCCGCATATTTACCTCTCCACCGATATAGCGGGCAGGCTTTTCCACGGATAACAGAATATCATCCGTCAATGCAAGCTTTCTCATTTTGTTCGTCCTTTCCTTATTTCTATCCGTTATTATAACTGAAAAAAGAAGAAAATACAACGAACAATACTGGAAAGTATCTGCCAGGGTTTGATTGACATAGCTTCCTTCTAAGCCAACCTTTACTACTTCAGCCAGGATACAATCAAATCCTCCAGGGCTGCCAGTCCATCCTTCCCTCTGACCAGCTCCTCCACCGTCTTGAAGGAAAAATCACCGAATTTCATTTTAAATTTGTCAATCAAAAAGATACTGAGGAAAAGCATCACTGCACAAACCGTTCGAATCATCAAAGATCGATAGGATGCTGCCTCCAGACCGGTATCCTCCTCTTCTTCCGATCGAAACAGCGGATCCTCCTTTTGCTTCCTTTTCATGGATAGAGCCGGTAACAAGGGTTCATTTTCATCTATGGCATTTCCCGCTCCACGAAGCACCGAAGGAGTGGCATTCATTTGTCTTAAGCAGGCCTCTCTTGCCTGCCGGATGTATTCCGCCCGTGATAGCTGTGGGAAGGCTCCATCAGCCTCTTCTTTCTTCTCTCTGATGCTGTTATGCCCTTCTCGAGCCCCCATGGACTCCTCTATGGCACTACTGTTATATTCTGCACGGTGCTTATCCTCAATCGCTCTTCCGGTTATGAATAAATTCTCATTGATCTGATTCGATAGATTTTTTTCGATTTGGTGTACGATTCTATCCTCCACATTGGCATCCATAACAGTTCCTCCTTTATGGTCCCTAAGAATATGACAAAGAAACATCCCGGATACGGATGCTTGTATTGTCACTTCATTATATTAGATGCCAGATGAAATTATTCCCTGTTTCTAAACATGCTCCTATCCATACTTCAAACTATGGATCGACCTATGTTATGTCCATGCTTCAACCCATAGTACTATGGATATTTCTATTTATGCTCTATTCAAGTTCTTCATGTTCTATTGATGTTCTACTATGTTCTACGCATGTTCTTCTATTCATACCTTTATTCAAGACTATCTTTTGTACTTCATTCATTATTTTTCAGATATTTCACCGCAATCTGTGTCCTATGCTCCAATCCGGTTTTCTCCAGAATGGTACTGATATGATTTCTGACTGTGCCGTTGGTAAGGAACAGCCTTTCACCGATCTCCTTATTGGATAAGCCTTCTGCAATCAACCCTACAATCTCCATTTCCCTTGGGGATAACAGAAGCTCAAACACCTTACTGCCGCTGACCCCGGCGGATACCCTGCCACGGATGAAATCCAAAATATCTGCCTGGAATACCGTGCCGCCGCTATGAATGACACGGATGGCAGAGAGAATTCGTTCTGCCGGGCTGTTCTTTAGGATATAACCATTCACACCGGCCTTGAGGGCACGAAGAATAAGCTCCGGCTCATCGAAGGTAGTTAAAAGCAGGGGCTGGGATAGCTTAGTGGCCATAATCTCCTCTGCTGCCTGAATCCCATCCATGACAGGCATCCGGATATCCAGCATTGTGACATCCGGATGGTAGCTCCGAGCCATTTCTACAGCCTGGCAGCCATCAGCGGCTGCTGCCATAAACTCCATATCCGTCTGAGTCTCAATAATCATTCTCAGACCTTCCCTAATAATGGCATCATCATCCGCAATTAATATTTTAATCATAATCATCCATGCCTTTCTCTATCGCTTTATTTCTATCAATGACACGACGTATTCCTATGAACTCTCTTTGACTTAAGGAAGGGTTCAGCATTTGTTATATAGAAGTAGTGCTATGAACTCTCTCTGCTTAAAGGAATCGGTATCAGTATTCCTTATGCAGAAGCTGTCCTTACAGCTATCACTGTATGAATTAATAGGTAAATATATTGGTTACACAGAAGCCGTTCTCGCCCTTGGAAATAAAGCAGCGTCCCTTGGCATTTACGGTTCTCTCTTCGATTGCCTCCAGACCCACATCCTTCTCAAAGGCCCCCTCCGACCTTCCATTGTCCTTATATTCTACCTTAATGATCTTCTTAAACACCTCAATATTCAGAGTAAACTCTGTTGCAGTGGAGTGCTTCAGAAGATTTGTCAGGCATTCCTTCAGATTATCATGGATGCAGGACCAAATATCCAGTGTTATGTGGTTTAAATCCCCCGTGGTTCTTAAATGAGTTATTTTGTTATAGGTAACCTTAAATTCCTCCAGCATGGCAGTAACATCATTGATTCCCAGCAGATAGCGGTCCGCCCGTTCCTCCCTGAGGGCTGTTCGGATCTCATCGACTCCTTCCCGCAGGTTGTTTGCAGCCTTTCTGATATTATCAGCGGCCTTCTCCGGATGCTCCTTCATAACCAGAAGGGCTGCCTCCAGCATAATGATACTACCTGAAATTCCGTGTCCGATTTGATCATGGATCCGGGCAGCGATCCGGTTCCGTTCCTCGACAGAAGCCGTATATTTGAGGGTTTTCATTAGTCCCTTCAGATCCTTCAGCTTCTTATCCATATCGCTGATGGTTTCCTTCTGTCTTTCATTTATTTCATTATAAGTAGCCAGCTTTGATAATAGATATCTGGCTAGTAGTGTCATCAATATAAGGATGATGGTTAGGGCAAGCACTTCCTTCCTGGGAGGAAAGATGAAGGCAGACAGTAATAATGCCACAATTACGATCTGATAAAACATATTCCCGTCAATGGTCAGGTCAAACAAATGTATCATAAGTAACAGACTTAATGGAAATAAAATCTCAAAACCGATTAGGAAGCAGGCAGTGAGACTGGCCAGTATTAAGAAAATAACCAGGTTCCGTTTCCGAAAGCTTCGTTGAATCAGAAGTTCCGTAATAAAAACGCAGACAAAGCTAAGAGCCGATATAATCCAGAAGACCATATCGGCTGTTTCGCTGCCTGCGATCAGAATAGATGTGATCACTGCTGCCGTTTTTGCTAGAAGATAAAGAAACGGTTTATCAATCATAGAGACTCCTTATCCATGAAGTCAATTGTTTTTATGGTTTTGTGAAAATAGAACGGCCCCGATTAAGAAGGTTAACAGTGTAAAGAGTGAAAGGATGATGATATTTGGCCAAACATTTGCTGTCTGATCCTTCTGGAGTGCCTTAAAGGTCTCCATAAACCAATATTGGGGCAGGACTCTGGCCAGGCTCTGAAGTCTCTGTGGTGCCATATCCAAGGAGAAATATGCTCCACCCAGGATGCAGCCGATTGTGGAGAAGCCCATACTGATTGCCCCTACCGTAGCCTTTGATTTCACCCATAATGCGACGGCTATGGCAAAGCAGACAGTAAACAGTGAAAATAGAAACATCATGAATACCAGTAGTCCTAAGGAAAACCCGATATCAATATCCGCAATCCAGATATATCCACAGTAGATGACCAGCTCGATCAAGCAAATAATCATACCAAATATCCCTGTACCTATGATATATTGTACCGGTCTAACCGGAGAAATCTTCACTCGTTGAAAAACTCCGGAAAGGTAATCCTCCACAACGATAAAGGATAAAATGATACTCAGACCGAATACTAACATCAGATAAAAGCCAATGGAGTTAATAAAGCCTTCCTTTCCCTTCATCATCTGCTTATCCAGTGTCATTGCAGCGGTTTGGGTAATGGGAACCCCTTCTGTTCCATAGTCAAGGAGCAGTTGATCAAATAATTCCTTCTCTTTGCCCGCACTCTCAGCCAGCATCTGTATGCTATGCATATAACTGTTTAGATTAGCTTCAAGGAAAGCCGCATTCTCATAATCATCCAGTGAGGTTACGATAATCTCCTGCATATTGCCGATTGCTGTCTTCTCGTAAAAGCCCTTCGGTATCTCTATTATAACTGATATATTCTTTTCAATCAACAGGGCTGATAATTCTTCATACGTATGATCTGTAATCAGCTCATAATCCAGCTCCTCCGTCAGATAAGACTTAAAATCAGAGGATAATATACTCTGATCCTGATCGATAAGACCGACCTTGATCTTGGAAAGTCTGATCTCCACCGCCAGATTACCCATGGCAATCAGCAGGAAGCAGAGAATTACTCCTCCTGCAATGGATAGGGAGAGGAATAGCTTATTTCTTTTCAGGTTTGTCAGTGTAAGCAAACAGATATTCTTCATCTTTCCTCCTCCTTTTTACTGAAAATATAGGCACCGATGGATAGCATAATGATTGTTATCAAAATACAGCTCAAATTGATCCTATTACATTTACCGTAGCGTCCAAATACAGTCAGGTCAAATACTGCCTCCTGTATCTTATAGATTGGCATCCTTTCGGTTACTCCGCTGATATTGACCTCCTTCGAATAGGTTCCCGATATGAACATCATCACCCATAGGACCGGGAAGATGACTGCCATCGGATTTGTTTTAAGGACAAGTCCTAACACTACCCCTATGGAGACCATGGTAATTGTTACGAGAAAGAAGGTAACAAACAGATAGATATTATCAAGGAAGGAGGATGCATAATTCGCATGGAATATAAAAACGCTACATACCATAATGATTGCTATTTGAATAATCACCTGGGGTACCAAGCCAAGTACCTTGGATAAAAACAGAACTGCTTTATGCTTGGGGGCAATCAGTAGACGATTGATGGTTTTATTCTGTCGTTCTACCGAATAGGCTGCGGAGCCCAAGATAACACTCATAAAGCAAACCATAACCATCATCGTTACCGCATAATAATCCAACATCGTCCTGTTCACACCCAGATCCTTTTGTTTCACATAATCTGCCTGCTCAGTTGATACCCCTGCCAGAGCATTCGGAAGGGTCTTACCAATGGCAAAATAGGATTTATTCATTTGAACGAACCCGGTCATGATGGCTCCTACAGTACGGTTCTTAATATGATTTGTTCCCTCATAGATATTGATTTGCATCGGCTCTCCGATAAACTCTACCACTGCGGTTATCTCATCCCTACCGGCCAGGCTTTTGGACGTCTCCAGGTCCTTCGTCCTTTCAAAGCTAATATTTTTTTCATCCTCCAGTGCTTTTACAAAGCCTTCAATCACAATGCTCTGTATTTCCTGGTCCGTATCCACCAGGTAATGGATCTTGATCTCTCCAACGGCCTCCTCCGCCTGATCCATGGAACCAAGCAGATTTCCCAGAAGAAAAACCAGCACTGTCGGAAACATCAGGAAGAAGAACAGATTTGTTTTCTCCCTCAGGAAATCCTTCATTTCCTTTATGATAATTTGAAGCATAATTTACCTCCCATTCGCCGATTTTCGACGGCATATCTACGGAATCTATCTCAGTTCATGGCCGGTCAGGGTCAGGAACAGGGTATCCAGATTTGGAACCTCTGAGTTAATACTGATAATCGGAAGCTTGTGTGCCATAAACTGCTCCAGAAGCATTGTGATATGATCCTGTTCAACGGAGATATCATACCGTAGCACATTTTCCTCCACCTTAACCCCCTTTACTCCGGGCAGAACCTTTTGCTTCCTTAGGAACTCTTCCCATTGGAAGCCAAAGGGGAATTTCGTCTCTATGGATACGGACTGTACATCGGTAACCATGGATACCAGCTCTGCTTTTGTACCGATGGCGATCATTCGTCCCCGATCGATAATAGCTATTCTGTCACAGATTTCCTCTACCTCATTCATATAGTGGGAGGTGTAGATTACAGTAGCTCCCCGCTCCCTTAGAATCCTGATGGAATTTAAGATATGCTCCCTGGACTGGGCATCCACCCCGACTGTCGGTTCATCCATTACAATCAACTGAGGGGCATGGGCTATTCCGCAGGCAATATTCAGCCTTCTTCTCATACCGCCTGACATCTGCTTCGGTTTCATCCTTAGCTTGTCGGACAGCCCTACAAACTCCAGAGCTTCCTTCGCCATCTCATTCAGCTTCCTTCCCCTAAGTCCATAGAGGGATGCAAAGAATTTAACATTCTCCAGCGCATTCAAGGTATCATATACAGCAATATCCTGAGGAACCATACCGATCCGCTGTTTGATTTTCATTTTATCCTTGCGGATATCCCTCCCATCAACTTTAATGTCACCCTTATCAAAATCCACCAAGGTGGTCAGTACGCTCAGGGTGGTGCTTTTTCCTGCACCGTTCGGTCCCAATAGTCCGAAGATTTCTCCCTTCATTACCGTGAAGCTTAAATGATCCACTGCAGAGAGCTCTCCATATTTTTTTAACAGATTTTCTACCTTCACATAAGACATCTATATTCCCTCCATTTCTTGATCTATTTAGGAAATTACGAAACCTCAGATGTATTTGTTGTATGCATGATCAATTGAATATAAGAGTTTCGCAAGTACCTAATGAAAAGTTTGCTAATTTATGGTATTATCATATACGAAACAGAAGGAGGATGGAAGTTACTGCAGTGACAATATCGATATGACAAATGTCATATCGTTTCTCCTACGGATGTAATGGTGTCATCAGATTGAAGGAAACCATGCTTTATCACAAACCTGATTGCTTCATCATAAAATTGATGCAAAAATGAAAGTTCAAATAAATCAATTTCCTATCAATAATTTATAGATATAAGCAATGAATAAGAAAGGTTGGTAAGAATGTTATGAGGAAATATTACATTGACAATCTCCGCTTCCTCTGTGTGCTACTTTTATTTCCCTTCCACGCCTGCATGATTTATAACAGCTTTGGGGAAAACTTCTATGTGAAGGGTCCGGGGATAAGGTTACTCAATGATTTCATTCTGTTCACATCCCCTTGGTTTATGCCACTGCTGTTTGTGATAGCCGGAATCAGCTCCTCCTATGCCCTGAAGAAGCGAACAGCGGCAGAATACAGCAAGGAGCGCTTTTTTAAACTGCTTCTGCCCTTCCTGTCCGGTCTGCTCATATACATACCGATACAGACCTATTATGCAGAAAAATATCATAACGGATATACAGGCAGCTACCTCCATCAATATGTTCTGTTCTTCACAAAGCCTACCGACCTTTCCGGATATACTGGCGGCTTCACCCCGGGAAACCTGTGGTTCATCCTATACCTCTTTGTTATTTCACTCCTATTGCTTCCGATCCGGAAGTTATTCCGGGGCTTCAAAACGGGGGTGGATGGACGGGGACTTAAATTGATTGCGGTCCTACCCTTATTTCTGTTCCCCTTACTTATGAATCCGATCCTTAACTTCAGTGGGAAGAGCATCGGTGAGAATCTTGCCCTATTCCTTCTTGGATACTTTGTATTAAGTAATGAGGAGCTTCAAAGTGAATTGGAAAAACAGCGTTATCTACTGACTGCAGCGGCTATGCTATTGCTTATCCTACTCTATGTAATCACTTACAGTAGCTGGAGCACCGATCTGTTTTATGGAATTGCAAGCTTCCCGGTAAAATGGGCCTGCATCTTAGCCATCCTGGGGCTTGGAAGGCATTTCTTAAACTTTACAAATTCCATAACCACATATCTGGCAAAGGCTTCCTTCCCTGTCTATATCTTTCATCAGAGCTGGCTGGTGGCAGCAGCCTATTATGCATTTCGGATTACTGATCATTCCTTCCTGCAGGTGCTCCTCATACTGTCTTCCAGTATCCTGCTGACCTTTATCAATTATGAGCTGTTCCGAAGAATCCCGCTGATGCGATTATTGTTTGGAATCAAGAAGTAATTTCATTGAAAAATAAAAGCTTTTCATTTATAATGTCTTTAGTTATGAAAAGGACAATCATTACAAGGAGGAATACCGATGTCTACGAATGTTTATGACATTCTGAAAGAACGAGGGTTTATCGAACAGGAAACCCATGAGGAGATTAGAGAACTACTGGGAAGGGAATCTGTTACCTTTTATATAGGCTTTGATGCTACAGCGGACAGCTTGACTGCGGGGCATTTCCTTACCGTTATGGCAATGATGCATATGCAGCGTGCCGGGCACAGACCAATTGCCTTGCTTGGCGGTGGTACTACCATGATCGGAGATCCGACCGGCAAATCCGATATGCGTACCCTGATGACCATCGAAACCATACAGCACAATGCCGACTGCTTTCACAGACAGCTGGCGAAATTTATTGATTTTGAAAATGACAGAGCAATCCTGGCAAACAATGCGGACTGGCTACTGGATTTAAATTATGTGGAGTTCCTTAGAGAAATCGGAATCCATTTCTCGGTCAATAAGATGCTGACAGCGGATTGTTATAAGCAGCGGATGGAGAAGGGGCTCACCTTCTTCGAGTTCAACTATATGCTGATGCAATCCTATGATTTCTGGAAGCTTAATAAACTATATGGCTGTACCCTGCAGCTCGGCGGTAATGATCAGTGGTCCAATATTCTGGGCGGTGTGGACTTAATCCGTCGTAAGGAGGCTAAGCCTGCCTTCGGTCTCACCTTTAAGCTCCTAACCACCAGTGAAGGTATTAAGATGGGTAAGACCATGAAGGGTGCGGTATGGCTGGATCCCAATAAGACAAGTCCCTACGAGTTCTACCAGTACTGGAGGAACATCGAGGATGTGAAGGTGGAGGAATGCTTAGGTCTCCTAACCTTCCTTCCAATGGACGAGGTCAGAAGGCTCGGTGCTCTAAAGGATGCTGAGATCAATTATGCCAAGGAGGTTCTTGCCTATGAGATCACCAAGATCGTTCATGGGGAGGAGGAAGCGAAAAAGGCTCAAGAAGCTGCTAGGGCTTTATTCGGCGGCGGCATGAAATCCGAGGACATCCCCACTACCACTTATCCTGCTGACAAGTTTGCAGAGGGAATCGATCTGATCACTCTTATGTGTGATGCGAAGCTCGCCACCTCCCGCTCCGATGCAAGACGTACGATCCAGCAAGGCGGTGTCACTGTGAACGAGGTGAAGATTGAAGACTTTGACCGGGTATTCACTGATCAGGATTTTGATGCGGACGGAGCTCTTCTGGTAAGAAAAGGCAAGAAGGCTTATCACCGCTTCATGGCAGAATAATGTACTAGCTCTTATAACAGAAATGCCTATCCTTAACTACAATAGAGAAAGGCTTCCGCAGACTTTATGTCTGTGCTTAACGGAGGAACCTGCTAGCTTACGGTCTGTAAACCGGCTTAGGTTGACCGGAACCTCCGAATCTATAAGAATGGAGTTGAAATTATGCCCTGGTGTCCCAAGTGTAAGAATGAGTTTCAGGAAGGTTATAGCACCTGTAGTGATTGCAAGGTAGATCTGGTCGATGAATTACCGGTGGTAGAGGAATTCATACCGTTTTTCCAATCAGAAGCAAAGAGCATCGCAGAGAAGCTTGCTAAGTATTTTTCATATTCAGACTTAAAGTCAGTAATCCGTTTCAATGATGAGCTGGGAGCTTACATTGTGTTTATCCCCTCAGATCAGCGTAAGGCTGCCCAGAAGCTATATCAGGCGTTTTATTTCGTTGAGCGTGAGCGTCATGAGAATGGTCTGGAGAACGAAAAAACTGAGGAGTCGGAGAAATCATCAGAGGCCCCGGAGGACGACCCGGAGGAGACAGAGGATGTGGAATCTGATGTCGAGGTAGCTGCCGAGACTTCAGAAGAGATTCCGTTAATGCCGGATTCAGAGAAACTGACACAGGGTGCTGCCCTCTACCGGGACACCTGGAATCAGAAGACTCCTGAACAGGAGGAGACTGAGGAAGAAGAGGCCGAGGAAATCGTACCGGCTACCTATGTCCTGAAAGCAGAGAAATATAAGGATTATCATGCTACTGTCGGAGTTTTCCTGGGACTGGGATTTCTCGGTGTAATCTTTGTCCTGCTGAATATTACCGGGGTTTTGTCCATACTGAATGGCATCATTCCGAATACCGTTATGGGCGCTCTCTTCCTATTCTTTATCACAGTCGGCATATCAACCCAGAGAAAGGCGAAGGAGCTACAGCTGGAGATTGAAGATGAGAAGAAAATAACAGAGCAAATCAATGAATGGCTTAGTATCCATGTGACCAACGATTATCTGAACTCCTTGAGTGATGAAACTCTCTCAGCGGAACTAAATTATATCCGTGTAACCGATATCATTAAGGAGAAGCTCCTAGAGAATTTCCCCGGGCAAAATGCAGATTATTTGGACCGCCTGATTGAGGATTTCTATAATGCCAACTTTGATACAGATGTAATATCCTAAATGAAATACCTGTTTTCCTACCCCTTCGGGATGCTGAGAACAGGTATTTTTCTTTTATTTGCCCATTTTCCTTTTGTATGTATTTCTGATTAATATTGTGTTGCCTTATCATTTAATTGTCGACTCTTTATTGGTAAATGGTTGACAATGATTTTAGGTCTGTTATACTGTTACATCATAATGCAAAGGATCGATACCAATGGAATTAAAGCATCAGGTATTACAAATATTGGAGGAGAACCGCGGTAACAGCGTCAATGGCGCCAGACTTGCAGAAAGTCTCTTTGTCACCCGCAGCTCCGTATGGAAGGCAGTGAAGGCTTTGCAAAAGGACGGTTACCGGATTACCGCCGCTACCAATCGGGGGTATTGCCTGTTGCCTCATAACGATATCCTGTCTGCCGAGAGCATACGCCCTTACCTTCAGGGCAAAGCAGCCGGTTTTATCCTGGATGTACGTCAATGTGTCACCTCGACCAATACCATAGCGAAGGCCCTGGCTGCAGAAGGGGCAAGGGATGGAACTGTAATCATTGCCGGTGAACAGACCGAGGGCAAAGGACGGATGGGAAGAAGCTTCTACTCTCCCGGCTCCACAGGAATTTACCTCTCACTGATTCTACGTCCTCAGCTTAATCTGGAGAATTCCCTGCTGATCACTACAGGAACAGCCGTTGCGGTAGCCAAAGCGATCGAGAAAACTGCCGGGGTCAAGGCTGGTATCAAATGGGTGAACGATATCTTTGTGGAGGGAAGAAAGGTCTGCGGCATCCTTACCGAGGCGTCCATCAACTTTGAAAACGGAGGCTTAGAATATGCGGTTGTGGGAATCGGTGTGAATGTCTCTACAAGCAATTTCCCGGATTCCATTCAGGGAATTGCCGGATCCCTCTTCACCCACAAGCCCGAGGATCAGCCGGTCACTTCTCTGCTGACAGCAGAGATTTTGAACCAAATGGCCGAATGCATGGACTCCCTGGCAGACCGTAAGTATCTTGCAGAATATCGTAAACGTCAGATCATCCTCGGGAAGCATATCCTGGTTCTGAAGGGAAATGAAAGCAGGCCGGCGAAAGCTCTGGATATCGACGATCAGGCCCGATTGATTGTGGAATATGAGGACCAGACCATAGAAACCCTCTCCTCCGGTGAAGTAAGCATAAGACCGTTAAAGGGATAAGAGCTGGCAATGCCACCTACTATCATAAATAGTAACACCGTAACTTCATTGAATGAAAGAAAGGAAACAGGAGTCTTTTATCCCATGCTCCTGAGGAAAAATATCATGGAACAACTGAATGCGAAGACAAAGCCGAAGCAGCTCATCAGTATCACAGGGCTGGTTCTGACCAGTATGTTTACTGCACTCCTCTGTGTCCTGGCACAGATTACAATTCCGACCCAGCCAATCCCCTTCACCCTTTCGCTCTTTGCCATCTACCTGATTGGTGCACTGCTGCCCCCCAGGTATGCCTTATTGTCGGTCATCTCCTATATCCTGTTAGGTGCCTTCGGCCTTCCTGTATTTGCAAATATGAGAGGTGGCCTTCCCGCTCTGACAGGAGTGACGGGCGGCTTCATCATGGCTTATCCCTTTATGGCATTACTTACCTCCCTCAGCTACCGTTATGCGAAGAAATGGAACATCGTAGCTCTGACTGTGGGTATGATATTCTCCTTATTGCTCTGCTATCTGTTCGGTTCCCTGTGGTTCTCCTTCAGTACCGGCTCCGGTCTTAGGAAGGCACTTGCTCTATGTGTCTATCCTTATGTCCTGTTTGACTTGATTAAAATTACCCTGGCAGTAAGCTTCAGTCAGGTCATCCGGGTATCCTTACGAAAGGCTTTCCGTGATATTAAGATAATCTGAGCCCTAAAGCACTAATCACACACGATACCAAAAGGGGCTGTTTCATTATAGTCATGTAGATACAAGAGGCCCTATATGTTCCCCAAACAGTGCATTACGGGAAACATATAAGGCTTCTTGTATCTTTTTATGCTATTTTGAAACAGCTCCTTCCTACATCGGAGTAAATAGCTCCACAAGCTCTTCTCTTGTCAAGGTATTGATGAATACCTCCTTCGAGCTGATGATGGAGTCTGAAAGCTCCTTCTTCTTTCTCTGCAGCTTAAAGATCTTCTCCTCAATCGTTCCCTTTGTAATCAGCTTCATGACATGAACCTTATTCTGCTGACCAATTCGATAGACACGATCCGTGGCCTGCTCCTCGACTGCAGGATTCCACCAGGGATCATAATGGATTACGGTATCGGCTCCGGTCAGATTAAGTCCGGTTCCTCCTGCCTTTAAGGATATCAGAAATACCTTCCCCTCTCCTGCATTAAAGCGCTTCACATAATCATTTCGATCCTCCGTCGGGGTACTGCCCTCCAGATAGAAGTAAGGAATGTTCATATCCTTCAGTTCATTCTCGATAATCCGGAGCATCGAGGTAAACTGGGAAAATACCAGTACGCGGTGCTCGTTCGCAATAGCATCCGGGATCACCTCCATCAGAAGCTCCAGCTTACCACTCCCTCCCTGATAATTCTCCAGGAAGGTGGAGGGATGGCAGCAGATCTGCCTGAGTCTTGTCAGTGCTGCCAGAATCTTGATGCTGCTTCGTTCTATGCCCTTCTCTTCAATCTCAGAATTGATCTCTCCACGGATATTTTCCAGAAAGGACAGATAGATCATCTTCTGCTCCTCTGTCAGCTCCGTCAGCATTTTCGTCTCATATTTATCCGGTAGCTCTGTAAGAACATCCTTTTTCATACGTCTTAAGATAAAAGGATTGATGCGCTGGTGTAGATCCGTCAATACCTCCCGGTCCTCCTTCATAATAGGCTTCTCATAATGCTCGACGAATTTGGAGTGGCTGTTCAGATACCCCGGCATGATGAAGTCAAAGATGGACCACAGCTCTGACAGACTGTTCTCAATCGGTGTTCCGGTCAGGGCAAACTTATGGTCCGACAATAGCCTTTTGACGGATTTTGCATTCAGGGATGAATCATTCTTAATGTATTGAGCCTCATCGATAAATACCGTATGGAAATAAATCTTCTCATAGAGAGCAATATCCCTGCGGATTAAGGGATAGGAGGTTATCAGGACATCATATTCCTTATACCTTCCGATGGTCTCCTGACGCTCCTGTGGTGTACCGCTGACCACCGCAGCTTTAATGAAGGGTGCAAAGTTCTCGATCTCATCCTGCCAATTGTAAATTAGGGAGGTCGGGCATACGATCAAAAAGGGTGCATGCTTCGGATTATTGGTGATATCAGAGGCGATATATACAATGGATTGCAGTGTTTTTCCCAATCCCATATCATCAGCAAGGATTCCACCCAGTTCATTATCGGATAGGGTCTTTAGCCATTTATAACCGGTCACCTGATAGGGCCTTAGGGTCGCCAGAATTCCTTCCGGGAGCTGATACGCTGTGCGAACAGGATTTAAAATCTTCTCGGTCAGGGCCATGAAGTTATGGTCTCGTTCCAGCGCGAACTGCCGGTCAACAAAAGCCTTATCCAGATAAACCGCATGCTGTTTCTCCAGAAGAAGCGTATCCTCATTATAATTCTTACTACTAAGGTTCAGAGAATTTAAGATCTTGGTTAACTCCCCTAGATTCTGATCCTCCAGATTAACAAAGCTGCCGTTCTTGAGCCGATAGTATTTCTTCTTCACCTGATAGGAATATAAGAGATCCTTCAGCTCCTCCTTCGGGATATCTTCAAAATCCAAATCCAGCTCCAGCATATTCAGTCCGGTATTTACCTTCACCCCGGCCTTAAAGCTTCCCGCATTACGAATTCCCAGTCTCTTAAAATCCTCAGAGTAGAATAAGCCAGCCTTATTATCTAATTCCATAACTCTACCGGATAGGAAATCATAGATCCTATCCTCATCCTTCAGTAAATAATAATTTTTATAAGGAAGGAAACCCAGCTGTAATAGATCGCCAATGATGGCATCCTCCTTCTCCCTCTGCCTGACAATAATATAAGAACCGGAGGAGGCATTCTCAAAGGAATTAAACTCATAGTCCCCATAACGGTATTTCAGCTCTGCCTTGATCCCATGCTTATGTTTATCAATATAGAGCTTGGCCTCCATATCGCAGGTGATATAACGACTCTTCAGCTCCTCCGGAATATCCAGCAGCATTGTCTCACTGATTCTAGGCAGGACATGCTCAAGGAAGCTGTTCTTGCTATCTCCCCGAAACACCAGAGGCTCCTTATCCTTCCCAAGACTGTTATAAAAGGGCTTGAAATTCCGTATGAACTTCTTATCCGGCTGATAAATGGCCCCATCATAGAATAGAAGCTCACCGGTCTCCGTAATGGGTAGTACCGCTTCCTTCCCCTGATAATCCACAGTGATTGCGTCTTCATCCATGGACAGCTGATAGGATACCTTCGGGTTTCCCTTACAGAATACTACATCACTGTAAACCTTTCCGTACATCTCCAGTGTAAAGCTACTGCTGTTCAGTAATTCCAATAGCTTAATCAGCATATTCTTCGTGATAAGCATCTGTGATTTAGAAAAAATCTTGGAAAAATGAGTACTGTCAATAACCTCCTGAATCTCATAGATCTCAAGAAGATAATCAAGGAGTGTTTTGGAGCTTTGGTCAAAGCTACTCTCCCCACTGACATATTTAAATTCCTTCCCCAGGGCAAAGCTTTCATTATGATAGATATCTGCCAGAAACTTTTTGATGGTCTGAACCTTATACTTTCGATTGCTTCCCCCCTTAAGGGAAACATAGGCTCTCCCGCCTTCACCCTTCAGGATAGAGGGTATGCTGATGATCGCTTCCAGCTGAAAGGTTTCCCCTACCAGCATCGAATCCTCCTGGGATACGAAATAGTCCAGAATCTGTATGATCTTTCTCTCCTCAGGAGATTTCGTCTCTGTCAGCATACTGCGTTCCTGATATTTTAAAATGAATAACAGGGCAGCTACAACATGCTTACAGGCACCCTGATCCTTCAGCCTGGACGGGCAATTACAGCTATAATCAAAGGAACCATCCTCCTGCTCATCCACAAGGACAGAATAATTATAATTACCCTTGACAACCAAGCGATATTGCTTCGTAGAATTGGAATAGGTTGCATTGGTAATTCTGTTATCCTTATAATATTGCAGACCTCTGGCATAGGTTGTATCATTCGAAGCCAAATTTCTGATTCCCGTCCTTGAAATCTGAATCATAATCGCACACCTCTCTTGAACTGTATCCTATTATTATACCACAATCCGAGAAAAAGTGTAGGCTAATTTGATGTCATTTTCATTTTTTATTCATTTTTATCTGTTTTTTATGCACCGGGATATCTAGCAGTAATTGATCTGTTATGTTTACAGATGTCTGTCAAAGGAAGTATATTTATCACTCAAACCTATCCTATTTATTAAAAAATACTATTTGTATTTTCCACAAAGATGGATTAGAATTAATAGTTAGGATGTGGACCCGGAAACTGCGGGCCTTGTCTCTAAAATAGCAATAAAATCACATATGGAGGTGTCTATGAGACATATCATCAGTCCGACTGATCTAACTGTTTCTGAGCTGGACGAGCTGCTATCATTGGCAGAGGAGATCATCAAAAGCCCGAAGAAATATGCTGATGTGTGCCATGGTAAAAAGCTGGCCACTCTATTCTACGAACCAAGCACCAGAACAAGACTTAGCTTCGAAGCTGCCATGCTTAATCTTGGTGGTAGTATTCTTGGTTTTTCCTCCGCCGATTCCAGCTCGGCAGCCAAAGGTGAAAGTGTTGCCGATACCATACGAGTTATTTCCTCCTACGCAGATATCTGTGCGATCCGCCATCCCAAGGAAGGCGCCCCCTATGTAGCCTCTATTCATTCTTCTATTCCTGTTATCAATGCCGGAGACGGCGGTCATAATCATCCCACCCAAACCTTTACCGATTTATTAACCATTCAAAATCTCAAAGGACGATTAACACATTTAACCGTCGGTTTTTGTGGTGACCTGAAATTCGGCCGAACCGTACATTCCCTAATCGGAGCTCTGGCCCGTTATGTGAATATTCGCTTCGTCCTGATCTCTCCGGAGGAGCTGACCATTCCTGCCTATATCCGTGAGGAGCTCCTGGAGGCCAATCATATCAGCTATAAAGAGGTACGGAAGCTGGAGGAGGTAATGCCCGAGCTAGATATCCTCTATATGACCAGAGTCCAGAAGGAACGCTTCTTCAATGAGGAGGATTATATCCGTCTTAAGGATACCTACATCCTGGATGCGAAAAAAATGGCCTATGCAAAGGAGGATATGCTGGTCCTTCATCCGTTGCCGAGAGTGAATGAAATCTCTGTAGAGGTGGATGAGGATCCAAGAGCTGTTTATTTTAAGCAGGCACAGTTCGGAGTCTATGTGCGTATGGCGCTGATACTAAAGCTGCTAGAGCTGGCCTGAGCTTTTTATATACCTGCTGCATTAACGGATTAATCCGATAACAAAGGAGATTCACTCTTCAGCCCTATATGGATCAACCGGAGATACAAGAATGCTATTTATGATTAGGTGAACTAGAACATCAAAATACATTTGTATTCCAGAACAAATAAATATTTGTCAGATGGAGGTAGCTATGCTAAATATCGGTGTTTTAAATCAGGGAATCGTCATAGATCATATCAAAGCTGGCGGAGCCATGCAGATCTATACTTACCTGAACTTAGAGAACCAGGATTGCAGTGTCGCAATCATTAAGAATGCCAAAAGCAACAAGATGGGTAAGAAAGATATCATCAAGATTGAAGGGACTCTCGACGGAATAAATCTCGACATTCTAGGTGCTCTGGACCATAAGATTACGATCGATGTCATTGAAAACGGTGTGATTATAGAGAAGAAGAATCCGGAGCTTCCTGCCTTCGTAGATAATGTCTTAAAATGCAAGAACCCCAGATGCATCACCTCCGTGGAGCAGGGAATCCCCCATACCTTTAAGCTTACGGATCGGGAGAACGGGGTATACCGCTGCGTCTACTGCGAGCAGGCCTTCGAGAGGAGGTAAATCACCTCTCATAAATGATACGATATCATCTCCTTCGATTTAAGGCAGAGGAACTAATAAGGGCGTAATACTTTAAGCTCCCACGCTGCTGGAACCTTAAAGTATTACGCCTCTTATAAAGTTTTCTATTTAATCCGTAGTATTACCTTACTGCGATATGATATCATATTGAAATGAGCCGATTTCTATTTTATCCTCCAGTAAAGTATATCTTATCATCCTTTCCTTACCACTCTTACCTAAATACTTGATATCAACCGCTGTTACCCATCCTTTACCCGTATCAATCTTTGGATGTGTAAATCGAAGCGTTTGGACTTGCTCCAAATATCGTTTGATCTCATCAGGATTTGTGATGATTTTAGTATCTAAACCAAAACCAAAGGCACCTGGGGTTTGAATTTTAATTTCATAAATCTCCTTATTCTCTACCTTGATGGAATATGTTTTATGATAAAATGCAAGATAGAGGATGATAGCCAGTATAATGCCTGATAAAATTAAGACCCTTCTTTTCATTTTCATATCCATTCACTCTATCACCGATCCGATCATAATATTACTTTGATTAAGATTAATCTTTATCCCCTGTTATCTCACTCATAACCCCTGAAGCTTTTATATAGATGACTAATCTAGTCTATATCATAATGTATATTCCATATTTTGTCTACCACTTGCTACTTTTCCCCCTAAATTCAAAATCATATTAAGAATCATCACTCCTTGATCAATAAGGACCTATGTAAAGGGTTAGGATAACAATTGACCTATTCGGAGTAAATTCGCATATCATAGCAAAAACAGTATGTCAAAGACTCTGAATGCTCAGCCTTTCTTGACATACTGTTATTTTAGTCTGACCGATTAATTGTAATAATATTTCAGCCTCTCGCTTATCACTGCCCAGTTGATGTTTTTCATGAATTGATTGATATATTCCGCTTTATCGTCCAGATACTGATAAAAATAAGCATGCTCATAGACATCTAATACCAGCACCGGAGCAGAATAAGCGATATTTCCGACATCGTGGGCATCCAGGCTGACATTGCGGAAGCGTCCGCTTCTCTGGTCAAAGGCAAGTACTGCCCAGCCTCTGCTGGCCTTTGCCGTAGCAATAAAATCCTCCTGCCAGTTCTCCAGGCTGCAGAAATCATGTTCCAAAATATCTGAGGTGATTTGATCCGGCTTTGCGCTGCAGCCACCGATATTTTCAAAATACAGCTCATGGAGAATGACTCCGTTCATGGCATAGGTCTCGCCCCGTTTGCACTCCCTGTAATAGCTAAAGGTTGCATTCGCCCGTTCCCTGCCGGAATTCCCAAATAAAATCCCATCAATTTCATTGATTTTACTCACATATCCCTCATAAAGCCTAAGATGGGCCTCGAATTGCTTCCGGTTTACCACCGTGATGTCCTCCGTATAGCGGAAAGGTATCTTCTCTATCATATTCTTCCTCCCTATTCATTTATTGATGATGGTACAAGTAACAGTTATCAATAAAATATACGGGAGCATACATGCGATTATGTCAACGGAGGAGGTTTTTATTTTATTTTGTGGTAAATCATCTTCATATAATTAAATTCTGTAACTTCTACCTAATGCAAGCTATGTTATTCCTCTTTCAAATCAACTCTCATTTATTTACCTAAGAAGCTCCTAACTCTTCATCCTTATCGCCGCTAGTCCTTTTTATTCCAAGTAACTCTATTCTATCAGCATATCGTTACCCTGGAAAACTCATAGCAGCTCGGTCCTTTCACCTTAGAACAGCCCGGTAATCCTTCCGTCCTCATCCACATCGATCCCCTCTGCAGCCGGTACCTTCGGAAGTCCCGGCATCGTCATAACGGTTCCTGTTATGGCAACAACAAAGCCGGCACCTGCGGATACATAGACCTCACGGATATTCACGGTAAAGTCGGTCGGTCTGCCAAGCTTTGTGGCATCATCGGATAGGGAATACTGGTTTTTCGCCATACAGACCGGAAGCTCCTTGTATCCGAGGGCTTCAATGGTCTTGATTGCACTCTCCGCCGCCGGATCAAAGGTGACTCCATCAGCACCGTAGATTTCCCTTGCGATGGTCTCAATCTTCTGCTTGATGGACAGCTCCAGACCATATAGGGGCTGAAAATGGCTTTCCTTCTTCTCCATGGTCTCCAGGACCTTCTTGGCCAATTCAAGTCCACCTTCTCCGCCCTTCTCCCACACCTCACAAAGTGCGAAGTCGCAGCTTCTCCTTTCACAGAAGGCCTTCACATAACGAAGCTCTGCTTCCGTATCGGACATAAAGCGATTTAAGCTTACGACCACCGGAACACCGAATTTCTGAAGATTCTCAATATGCTTCTCCAGATTCACAATTCCCTTTTCCAATGCTGCCAGATTCTCTGTCGCCAGCTCGGTCTTTTTAACACCGCCATTATATTTTAAGGCACGGATGGTTGCTACCAGTACGACTGCATCCGGCTTTAGGTCTGCCATCCTACATTTAATATCAAAGAATTTCTCGGCACCAAGGTCTGCACCGAAGCCGGCTTCGGTCACAACGACATCCGCCAGCTTTAGGGCTGTCTTGGTGGCCCTGACACTGTTACAGCCATGGGCGATATTCGCAAAGGGTCCGCCATGGATGATCGCAGGAGTATTCTCCACTGTCTGAATTAAATTCGGCTTCAGAGCGTCCTTTAATAATGCTGCCATGGCACCAACTGCCTTCAGCTGCTTCGCAGTTACCGGCTTTCCGTCATAGGTATAGGCCACCACAATTCGTCCAAGCCGCTCCTTCATATCCTTCATATTCTCTGACAGGCATAGAACAGCCATGATTTCTGAAGCCACTGTAATAATAAAATGGTCCTCTCTAACCACACCATCTGCTTTACGTCCCAGACCCACAACGATATTGCGGAGTACACGGTCATTCATATCTACACAGCGCTTCCATACGATCTGATTGGTATCTATCTCCAGTGTATTTCCTTGTTGGATATGGTTATCCAGCATTGCTGCCAGTAGGTTATTGGCAGAGGTAATCGCATGAAAATCTCCGGTAAAATGCAGGTTCAAATCCTCCATCGGGACCACCTGGGCATAACCACCGCCTGCTGCACCACCCTTGATGCCAAAGCAGGGACCCAGAGAGGGTTCTCTCAGTGCAATCACGGATTTCACGTTCATCCTTCCAAATGCCTGCCCTAAACCAACCGTTGTAGTGGTCTTCCCTTCTCCTGCAGGAGTCGGATTGATTGCAGTTACTAAAACCAGCTTTCCGTCCTGGCGGTTCTTAACCCTCTCCCATAGCTCATCTGAGAGCTTTGCCTTATATTTCCCGTATAGCTCTAAGTCATTCTCTGAAATATCAAGCTTTTTTGCTACTGCAACGATTGAATTAAGTTTCGCTTCCTGTGCAATCTGAATATCCGATTTCATTTTATTCCAACCTTTCTGTGTACCGAATTTAATAGGGATATTGTAACATAATAGCTAATATCAGACAAGTATGTGGTTTTTATCCATGAATCATCAAGGAAAATCAAGGTTTCTGAATAAAGTACAAAAAATTGCTTGCACGTTTGATAACTGAACTATATACTATAAACAATATGAGGCTGACTGCTAGCCAGCCTTTTACCTACTCCAGAGGAAAGGCTTTCTAGCCGTTCTTCCTTCCATACCCATTTATACTTAAGAAAGGATACCTACGATGAAATACGATACCGTAATTTTTGATCTGGATGGAACCCTATTAAATACCTTGGACGATCTTCGAGACAGCCTGAATGATATCTTAGCCCAAAAGGGTTATTCCACCAGGAGTCTGGAGGAGGTAAGGCGCTTTGTAGGTAATGGTGTTCGTAATTTAGTTCGCCTTTCTGTTCCCGGACATTGCTCCGAGGAGGAGGTTACACAGTGTCTGGAGGAGTTCAAGGAGCATTATAGGCAGAATATGCAGAATAAGACCAGACCCTACAACGGTATTATGGAGCTGCTTCTGGATCTGAACCGTTTTAATTATAAGATAGCCATTGTTTCTAATAAATATGATACCGCCGTGAAAATCCTTGCAAAAACCTATTTCTGTACTCTGATTCCCGTAGCCATCGGGGAATCACAGGAGATTAAGAGAAAACCTGCTCCGGACAGTGTATATAAAGCTGTGAAGGAACTGGGCTCCGAGCTCTCCAAGACCATCTTTGTCGGTGACTCAGAAACAGATGCTCAGACAGCTCAAAATGCAGGGATTCCCTGTATCGGAGTGACCTGGGGCTTTCGAAGCCGTGAGGTACTTAAATCTGCCGGTGTCGATTATCTGATCGATACTCCCAGAGAGCTGCTGACCTTAATATAGCCCTATCATATAGCCCCTTGAATGTTTATCCCATAGAATACGAAAAAAGAATGCGTATGATTAACAACATCATACGCATTTTATGAACTAAAATGGGTGAAACATCCTTCCTAATATATAGGCGCCTACATTTTAGAGCGGCAGCCCCATTTTCATCTGCTTGTATCCGCATGTACTTGTATTGTCTGCTTATTTCTGCTTATATCTGCTTGTATTTGCTTATGTCTGCTTATATCTGCGTAAGGATATAGCTCAGGTAATTTTCTACAAGGTTGATTTCCGAGCATTGGTAAAGCATTCTTGAGCCAACCACATCCTCTATCTCATTAAAAATCAATTCTCCTTCATCCCCGATGATAAAATCAATCCCCACCATACCAATTTCAAATTGACTGATGATGCGATGTACCAGCTTCCTTTCCCCCTCTGACAGCTCATACAGCCGGACCTCACCTCCCAGTGAGAAGTTCGACCTAAAGCCATCCTTCGCTGTCCTTAGGACAGCGGCAATGATCTCCTTGCCAATCACATATACCCTGAGATCCTGATGTTTGTGTCCGGTCAATGGCTGCAGGACGGCATCGGAGCTTCCGATCCCCCTGAGGATCCTTATCTTCTCCTCCTCCTCTGAATTCTTGTCCAATAGGAATACCTGCCTTCCCCCATGTCCATCCACCGCTTTTATCACGGTCGGTGAGGGAATGTGATCCATTGCAGTCTTAAGAAAGGCATTCTTACAGAAGCTTGTATCCACCATTCGTATTCCGGTCTTGGCCAGATACTGATAGGTTTTCGCCTTATCATTACAGATTTCCGATAAAATGGCATTATTAAATACCCTGATTCCCATCGCTTCCAAATGCTTACTCAGTAACGGATAGATTGCTCGGCAGATGACGAAATCAGGATACGGCAGTACTGCCCCCTTGTGCGTAAGAAACCATTCGCCCTCCTTCACACCGAACTCCAGCTCCTCCACCAGCATAAGCTTGACAGTGATGCCAAGCTTACGTCCCTCTTCCATATAAAATTCTATATAGCGCTTATTATATATGGCACCTTCCTTGAAATAAAGCATCCAGGCCAGCATCTCTAACCGCCTCATTTTCTCTAAAATATTGGATTACTCCAGCGTTCTTCTTTCATTTCTCCTTGCTCGGATATCAAGCTTCAAAGTCAAACAGCTTCTAGCTTATTCACGATATGGGATAGGATTGCATCCGCTGCATTCACTCCGGTACAGTCATAGATGTTCTTAAAATGAGCGTTGGAATTCACTTCACAAACCAGGGTCTCGCCCTTCTCCCCAAACAGTAGATCCACGCCGGCATAATCAAGGCCAAGAATCTCACAGCATCGTACCGCCAGTTCACACTGTTCCTTGGTCGGTTCATAGGGAAGCATCTTGCCTCCGATCGATAGATTGGCACGAAAGTCACCGTTCTCGGAATAACGGTACATGGAGGCAATTACCCTCCCTCCGACCACCTGAAGTCTTACATCCTTACCGGCACTGGAGGCGATAAATTCCTGATATAGCATGGGTCTGGTGCCTATTCGTCTTACAAGGGTCTTCAGCTCCTCAGGGTCCTTCGCCAGATATACCTGTTGACCAAAGGATCCGAAGCATTCCTTCACCACCATCGGATACCCCAGCCGATCCGAGACCTCCTTCAGGAAATGTTCGTTGGTATAGCCTATATTATCGAAGGTCTTGGGTGCTATGATCGTCCTGGGCATCGGTATTCCTTCCTTCATCAGCGCCAGATGCGTCAGGGCTTTATCATCACAGGCCGCGATTGCCTCGGAGGAATTGAATACTTGATAACCCTGCTGTTCCAGATGTCTTGCCAGCCTCGTATCCTTATCCCAAAACAATATGAAATACAGCTCTTCGTTACGGGCCTTCCTATGCTCCTTATTATGCTCCGAGGATTCGGACGTTCTTTCCCCATCATCCCCTAGAGTGTAGCCCTCCTCTTCTGCCTTCCTGCTGTCCTCCTTCGATTGAAGGTCAATCAGCAGCTCTGCATTTGTTTTCAGAAGCAGCTGTATATTCAATCTTTGTGCAGCCTTCCTCAGCCATTCATGAATTTCATTGAATTTATCTGACTGCAGAAATTCATTCACTACCAGCCACGCAATTCTGCTCATATGGATCACCCTATCATTTCTCTTATCGTTCTACTCTTGTCTAACCATCAAATCAAATAGGCAATCGGATTAATTCTCCTCCAGAAATTGTTCAAACTGCTCCAGAGACATCAAAATCTTTCTGGGCTTGGTCCCTTCCTCAGGACCAACCACTCCTGCCTCAGCCAATTGATCCATAATTCTCGCTGCACGGTTAAAACCGATTTTATAAACTCTCTGAAGCATACCAATGGAGGCCTTGTCCTTCTCAATAATAAACTTACCTGCTTCAGCAAAGTATTCATCCTGCTCATTGCCTCCACCCATACCAAGCCCAGCCTCTCCTGGCCTAGCATTGGCAATCTTATCCTTGACCTCTTCATTGTATTGGGCTTCATTATTATGCTTCTTTAAGAAATCCACTACAGCGCTGACTTCCTTATCAGAAATAAAGGCACCCTGGATTCTGACAGGCTTCGGATAACCGGATGGGAAGAAGAGCATATCACCCTTCCCTAACAGCTTCTCGGCTCCGGAGCCGTCAATGATGGTTCTGGAATCGATTTGGGAGGATACCGCAAATGCAATTCTTGAAGGTATATTTGCCTTGATTAATCCGGTAATGACATTGACAGAGGGCCTCTGGGTAGCGATAATCAAATGCAGTCCCGCCGCTCTCGCCAGCTGCGCCAATCGGCAGATGGCATCCTCTACTTCATTCTGAGCGACCATCATAAGGTCTGCCAGCTCATCAATAATGATTACGATCTGTGGCAGCTTCTGATAATTTTCATCGTTAAGGTATGCAACCTCCGCCACCTTCTCATTATAGCCCTTAATATCCCTTACTCCGACCTCGGCAAATTTCTTATACCGTTCCGTCATCTCCACTACCGCCCAGTTCAGTGCCGCGGAGGCCTTCTTCGGATCAGTGACTACCGGGATGAGCAAATGGGGAATTCCGTTATATACATTTAGCTCCACGACCTTCGGATCCACCATAATCAGGCGAACGTCAGAGGGCTTGGATTTATATAATATACTCATAATCAATGTATTAATACAGACCGATTTACCTGAGCCTGTAGCACCGGCAATCAATAAATGGGGCATCTTAGCAATATCTGTGATGATGGTTTGTCCACCGATATCCTTGCCGACTGCAAAGGCAATGTCGGAGGGATGGTTTGTAAATTCCGGACTTTCAAACATCTCACGGAGTGTTACCATGGAATTTTCCTTATTGGGCACCTCTATTCCAACTGCCGCTTTCCCGGGAATCGGAGCCTCGATCCTGACGTCCGAGGCCGCCAGATTGAGCTTGATATCATCTGCCAGCCTGGTAATCCTGCTTACCATGACTCCCTGCTCCGGCTGGAGCTCATATCGGGTCACCGCGGGACCACAGCTGACATTTGTAATTGTGACATGAACCCCGAAGCTCTCCAGGGTGTTCTGGAGCTTGATTGCTGTTTCCTTCAGACTACGGTCATTATTACCCTTCACCTGCTTTGCCTTCGGTCCTGCCAGAAGATTCTTAGGAGGGAATACATATTCCTTCTGTTCAGGTGTTTGGTCAATTTCTAGTACTTCTACATCTGTAGGCTGACTTTTTGCCCCCGCCTTCGCCCCCTCCGACTTGAATGGCTCCACCTTAGGATCTGCAACTTCCGTCTTATGGGAGGATTCTGAGAGGCTTCGCTCAGCTTCATCAAAGTCCAGTTTTTCCCCAGTGCTTTGTACAGCCTTGCCGAATTTGCTCTGAAGCTCCTCCTCATAGGTTGGTACACTGGCAGTGCTCATAAAAGTCTGCTTTCCCACAGGTACAGGCTCTTCCTCCTTCTCTGTAAAGAGGTGATCCAGATTGATGACAGGAAGCTCATCCTCACGGGCAGTAGTATTCTTCTTATTTTTCTTATCATTGACTAGATTGGCTTTCTCCTGGGCTTTCGCAGTCTGAGGAGTAAGATTTCCATCCAGCACGTAGGTTTTCGGAGGACGCCTAAGGCTTCCTCCTTCGCCTCCAAGCTCCTCTGCATGTTCTCTTTTCAGCTTCTGATATTCTCTGCGTTCCTCCAGGGAGCTCTTGCTTTTCTTCGCCATATAGGTAAAGATGGCTTTACCCGTAATCACAATCATACAAATGATCATGACTGCAATCAGGATAATATAAGCGGCAAGGACTCCAAAGGCCTTGCATAGAAGCATTCCAATCATACCGCCGATGATACCACCGCCATTTCGATCCTTCACCGCATTCGTGTAATATTCAGTAATCTTAACACTGCTGTCATAGGAGGTTGAGATGAGCTGTATGAGTGCGGTTAATGCAAGGAAAAATACAATCGCACTGATTAGCTTCCTTCCGGCAGACCTGTTCCCCACATTTGAGATATGAAAGGCTGTTCCGAAAAAAATCAGGAAAGGTAATACATATGCCATCAGTCCAATCATTCCAAAGAGAAAACTGCTGACAACATCTCCGACCACACCACCCAAATCTAAATTACTCAAAAACAGCAGTAAGGAGACAACCAAAGCTATGATCAGGATAATTTCATCCTGTATCACACCTTTTTGCTTGACACTTTCCCTCCTATTGCTCTTCTTCTGTGTATTACTCGTCTTTTTCTTTTTCTGTTTGGAAGCCATCAGACATCCCCCTAGATCATAAAGTGCCCGATTACGGCAATTAGTCCGACACCGAAGCAATAATATGTAAAATACTTAAACTTCTTTCCCCTTACAACAACTAACATCGTCTTGATGCAGAGATAACCTACGATACCGGCAACCAGAGTACCCACCAGATATCCCGATAGCAGGGAGCTATTTACCTGGTCCATGGAGAAGTCCTTCAGCTCCAGAACGGTCGCACCCAGTACTGCAGGAATGGACATGATAAAGGAATACTTTACCGCATAAGTACGGTCAAAGCCCCGAAGCAGACAGGCGGTAATCGTGGTTCCTGATCTGGACAGACCTGGTAGAGTTGCAATCCCCTGTGCGATACCTATGAGTCCTGCATCAGTATAGGTGGAATCCTCTTCCTTCTTATGGCCAATGGGAGTTCGGTCAGCAATTGTAAGCAGAATTGAGGTTAAAATCAGGCATAATCCGGGAATCAATAGACTCATACCTGCTCTCTCTATTGCATCTTGAAAGGCAAATCCGATGATCCCCGTCGGAATTGTAGATACGATGATCAGCATAACAAACCTTCGATAGGGAGTAGAGATCACCTTCTTATAGGAAACCTTCTCTGTAGCACCTATATTCCTCAGAAAGCGTACCATATTTACGAAGAAATCGCCGATGATAGAGAACCCTTCCACAATCAGCTCCTTAATATCCTTCCAGAAGGCCACGAAAATCGCCGCCAGAGTTCCCAGATGAAGAAGTACATCAAATAATAAACCGGTATCGGTGTTCATTCGTAAAATCTGCTTCATAATCGCCAGATGTCCGGAGCTGCTCACCGGCAGGAATTCTGCGATTCCCTGCACCAGGCCCATGATGATTGCATTCAGTAAATCCATGTTACTGCCTCCTGTTATAATAAACTATCAGACAGCCATAGGTTAGCGGATTAGCCATTGTTATGGACTGCTTACAAAAATGATTATACCTTTTATAAAAATGTTATGCAATAGGAACTTCACTCATAAAAAATACACCTGATTGCATTCTGACCTTCTATGTCAATATGCCTTCAGGTGCTTAACCTTATTCTTTGTACTGCTTCCCCGGGATATATTTCTCATTCAAATAATCTCCCATATCCGTAGAATAAACCTTCTGAATGATATCATTATCTCCATCCCGTTTGGTTACAATTCTGCCATGCTTAAGCATAACCTCCTTATATCCATCCTCAGTGTTGTTCTTATGATCCGTGGGACCATTCTTCTCCTTCGGCTTATTCTCTTCTCTGAAGTTATGATATACCCTCTCCAGTGGAACCGAGGTATATAGCATGCTAATCCCACCCTTCCCTATAGAATTATTGCTCATTCCTATTGTCAATCATGGTGTTTATCTTTGCCAGGGCTTCCTTAATTCCACCAACAGCATTAATGATCCCCTTAGTCACAGTCTCCTCACCTACGAGAATAGAGCCCACATCCTTAGCCAACTGGTTGGTATCCAGCATCAGGTTTCTGAAATCAATATAAGTGATATCGGAGTGATCCACCACAAATCTGATGATTCGATCCTGGATCTTCTCAAAATATTCAAAGGTCTGGGTTACTCCTATGACAGTACCATTCATTCTGACCGGGTGAATGATCATCGTCGCAGTAGGTACGATATAGCTGTAATTGGCAGAAACTGCAAGCGGTACCCCTATGGAATGGCTGCCGCCTAGCACTAGGGATACGGTAGGTTTACTTAAGGAGGCAATCATCTCTGCAATTGCCAAACCGGCTTCCACGTCACCACCAACCGTATTGATCAGAATCAGCAATCCATCAATTTCCGTGCTATCCTCTATTGCTGCTAACTGAGGTAGTACATGCTCGTACTTAGTCGTCTTATTATGCTGTGGTAGAACCTCATGACCTTCGATTTCTCCGATGACGGATAACAAATGGATCTTATGCTCCTTCTTGCCTTTCTCCAGAACAGTCTGTCCATATTCACTGATTTTTTGATCCTTTAGGTCCTCATTCTGTTTGACCACCTTTTCTTCTTCCTCGCTCTTACCCGGGCTATCATTATCATTGCGGTCTGCCTTTACGCTTTCCTGATCAGGTATGCCGTTTTGGAGATTCCGATTTTGATTTCCGACATTTCGCATGATTTTCTCCTCTTTCATCCTGTTAGTCAATATTAAAGTAAATCTTCCAGAGTAGTATGCGAAAAGCCGGAATTTTTATTCAGAGATGAGTCCTATAGCAGTTTAATTCCAATATCCCTTCATGTTCTTTTTTTCTAGTTCCTTTACAAAATTCCTTTTCAATAATAAAAAATATTCCAATTCCTTTAAAACCTGAAATAATGTGGCTCTATATTCAAATTCCTCACGGGTTACCGGTAAGGCCTCCTTCTTATAATGCCTGTTTAGCTCTTTAAGCTCCGCCAGCAGTCCTATGGCATTATTTAGCTCATGGAAGGAGGCAGAGACATGCTCCAAAAAATCAGCTAAGGGCAGGGATTGACGAAGGATGACGGGAATACTTCCGATATGCCCTGCGATGCTTTTTAACACCTCTACCTGAAGCTTCCTCATCTCCAGATAGGCCACCAAATATTTTGTATTATTTAAGATGGTATTGCCGACATCCTCATAGGCCTTGATCAGCAATCCCTCCAGTATAAAATCCAAATCAGTAAATTCCACACCCTTGCCTATATCCTCCGGCACCGGGGGAAGCATATTCCCTTCTTCCTCAGAGGAACCATAACCGCCCCCTTGGATCAGGCAGGCCTCCTTACTCCTTAAGGTATCGGCAAGACCACTTAATATCCGCTTCATCTCCTTCTCGACCTCAGTCTGTTCCCTGCGGATTTTATCCTTGTATTTTGGCATAATCATATTGATTAAAATCCCGATTCCCATCCCAATGATCAGAAGCAGCACCTCATTCCCGATTAAGGCAGGCTTCATATGACCTTCAACGAGAAAATGCGTCATCAGAACAGCATTCATGGAAATACCCTCCTGCAATCCGATCACAAGGCACAGGCCAACAAAAAACAGCAGGAATACTCCGAAGGCTGCAAAGGTATATCCCATCAAGGAAAACACGATATAGGCAACCCCAATGGACAGTAGAAAGGCCAACAGCCTTCTTACTGCAATCGAAAGCGTCTCCCTTCTTGTATTCTGAATACTAAGCAGTGTAATAATTCCGGCAGAGGGGCTATATAGAAGTCCGAAGCTTCCAGCAATCCAGATGGATAGGGCAGAGCCTAAGGCCACCTTCAGCAGGAATAATAGCTGCATCGGTTTTATTTTACACATTATATTACTCCTAATTGTTCTCAAATCTCTTCCTCCCTTCCTCGTTCATTTATCATAAGCTTTTCCTACCAGAATAGCAATCTCATTCTTTATATGACATTGCATTGTCATATTAACTCTGTTATGATAGGTTTATGAATAGAGACGCTTGGGAGGTTAAATGCAGATCAATCGTTTGTTTGAAATTGTATATATTCTATTAAGAAAAGGGACTGTGACAGCGAAGGAGCTGTCAGAGCATTTCGAGGTTTCCCAGAGAACCATTTACCGGGATATCGAAATCTTAAGTGGGGCAGGAATTCCGATCTATGCCAACAGGGGTAAGGGTGGCGGCATCCGCCTGATGGAGCAATTTGTTCTTAATAAATCCGTCCTGACAAAGCAGGAACAGAATGATATTCTGTCTGCCCTACAGGGGATAGAAGCAGCTAGTTTTGGTGAGGTATCCTCCACCCTTTCGAAGCTGAGCCTTCTGTTCCAGACTGAGAAGCCCGATTGGATTGAGGTGGACTTCTCTTACTGGAGTAGCAGGGAGGAGGACCGACTAAAGTTTGATCAGCTTAAGACCGCCATTTTAAATCGTAAGGTGATATCCTTTCAGTATTTTAATTCCAATGGGCAGGAAACCTTCCGAACTGCCGAACCCCTGAAGTTAATTTTTAAGGGACAGGCCTGGTATCTTTCCGGGTTCTGTAGAGAGAAACAGGCTGTTCGATATTTTAAGATTTCCCGAATGGAGGACTTGGAGCTTCATGAGGAGCTCTTTCCGATTCGTCCGACGATAGCCTCAATGACAGACGGATCTTCGTCGAGAAGCTCAGAGGAGGATCAGCTTAGCTACCATGCAGTAGAAACGGTTTGGATTACTCTAAGGGTAGCTGCCTCCATGGCATTCCGGGTTTATGACGAGTATCCGAAGGAAGCGATTACTCGATTGGATGACGGCAGCTTTCTGATTCGCTCCCCTATGAGGACAGGGAGCTGGTTATATGGATACCTGCTATCATATGAGGATCAGCTGGAGGTTCTGGAACCGGAACCGATCAAAAATGAATTAGCAGCTATCATCAAAAAAATGAATGCACTTTATAATATATGACAAACAGATGTCATATTACCTGTGATATCATCTTTTCAAAGGATCAAGAAAGGGAGGCAATATCATGGCGAAACTAGATCTGAAAAAAAAATACCCGGAGCTTTATTCTCCAAAGACCACGCCAACCATCATAGATATCCCGTCAATGAAGTTTATTATGGTAGAGGGAAAAGGAAATCCTAATATCCCCGGAGGTGAATATCAAAAGGCCCTAGAGGTACTATATTCCCTCTGTTATACGATTAAAATGGGCTTAAAGAGTACCCATGACACCCCGGAGAGCTATCTGGATTATATCGTACCCCCTCTGGAGGGCTTATGGTGGTTTGCTGATCCTGAGGATATCGATGTCAAGAATAAGGATAACTACCTTTGGTGCTCCATGATCAGGCAGCCTGATTTTATTACTGAGGACCTCTTCCTAGCTGCTAAGGAAACTGTCAAAAGGAAAAAGCCTGCGCTGGCTGTGGATATCGCCCGACTTGAAAGCTTCCGGGAGGGACTTTGTATCCAGGTAATGCATCTTGGGCCCTATGATGAGGAGCCAGCTACAGTTCAGAGAATGCTTGAATACCGGGAGGCACAGGGATATCTTGACGATCTGGGAGGCTTAACTTCGGAGGGAAGGCTTCGTACTCATCATGAAATCTACCTGACCCCTCCAAATAGGACGGCTCCGGATAAAATGAGAACGATTCTCCGTCATCCGGTCAGACCGAGCTAACATTGGACTTATCCCTATTATTTAACTTTCTTATAGCGAGGACATCCCTATGTTAATGATACCCGCCAAAACCATCCTCTCCCCTCAGACCGATTCCTCCTACTTCGGACACGATTTTCGAATGAATCTATATAAGGGGTGCAGCCATGGTTGCATCTATTGTGACAGCCGGAGTAGCTGTTATCAGATTGAGAATTTTGATGAGGTCAGGGCGAAGGAGAAAGCAATTTCTATTCTAGAGAAGGAGCTTCGGAGTAAGACGAAGACCGGTGTGATCGGAACCGGTTCCATGAGTGACCCCTATAATCCTTATGAAGAGAAGTATCAGCTGACCAAGCAGGCTCTGGAGCTGATTGACACCTATCATTTCGGAATCGCCATTGCTACCAAGAGCAGCTTGATTACCCGTGACATCGATCTATTAACAAGGATCAATAAGCACTCACCGGTGCTCTGTAAGATTACCATTACCACCTCGGAGGACAGTCTGAGCAGACTGATTGAACCGACCGTCAGTCCATCCTCAGATCGCTTTCTGGCGATCAAGCAGTTATCCGAAGCAGGACTATATACCGGAATTCTTCTAACACCAGTCCTACCCTTTCTCACCGATACAGAGGAAAACATTAGGAATTTAGTTCGCCAAGCCTATGACAACGGAGCCAAATTCATTTTCGCTCTCTTTGGAATGACCTTACGGAGCGGACAGCGTGAATATTATTACAGTAAGTTGAAGGAATATTTCCCGGGCAGTGATCTGCTACAACGATATGTCAGCCGATATGGAGACTCCTATCTTTGCACCAGTCCTCAGGCTAAGAGACTGATAGCTCTCTTTCAGTCAGAATGCGAACGATATGGTATCCTCTATGAGATGCAGGATATCATTGACAGCTATAGGCGCGGCTATGAATACGAGCAATTGAGCTTATTCGGTAATTCGTCTCTTATATAATGCTATCGTAAACCGGTACAAGGAATACGGATGTCTCGCAATCCATCCTTGAACAACCTAGTATCCGTCCACAATCGTCCACTATGATTATGAAGAAACAGGTCCCACGAAAGCCACCGCAATCCTAAATTTCCTGCGCGCCCCATGGAACCTGTTTTTAATATCATTTTTTGATAAGCTGCTTTATTTATGCTTTAATTCTTTCTTATTGATTGATCAATTTGATTGAATCAATATGACCCATCACTTTGATCCAATATCATTGGTATATTCTCTTGAGTTGATCTCTTAGTTTGATCTCTTGAGCTTATTCCTTTGAATTAGTCTCAAGTAAGGCCTGCTCAATATCTGCAATGATATCCTCCACATTCTCGATTCCGATGGACATGCGGATCATTTCAGGGGAGATTCCGCAAGCCACCAGCTGTTTATCACTCAGCTGCCTGTGGGTCGTGCTGGCAGGATGTAATACACCGGTTCTGGCATCTGCCACATGAACTACGATGGCTGCCAGCTTTAAGCTGTCCATGAATCTCATGGCTGCTTCCCTGCCCCCCTTAACTCCGAAGGAAATCACACCGCAGGAGCCCTTGGGAAGATATTTCTGAGCCAGATCATAATATGGACTAGACGTAAGGCCGGGATAGTTCACCCAGGCAACCTGAGGATGCTGCTCCAGATACTTGGCAACTGTCTGGGCATTGCTACAGTGTCGTTCCATCCGTAAATGCAGGGTTTCAAGGCCCAGATTTAGTAGGAAGGCATTGTTCGGTGTCGGTGCAGAGCCCAGATCCCTCATCAGCTGTACCCTGGCCTTTACCAGGAAAGCTGCTCTTTGGCAATCCCTGCTATAGACCATTCCGTGATAGGATTCATCCGGTGTGGAAAGCCCGGGGAATTTCCCGTTGTCCCAGTTAAAATTCCCGCTGTCAACAATGACGCCGCCTAAGGCCACTGCATGTCCATCCATATATTTAGAGGTGGAGTGTATCACGATATCCGCACCAAATTCAAAGGGTCTGCAATTTATCGGTGTCGCAAAGGTATTATCTACAAACAGAGGAATTTGATTATTATGGGCAAATTTAGCAAACTTTTCAAGGTCTGCAACGACCAGGGACGGATTTGCAATGGTCTCTGCGAATACCAGCTTTGTATTCTCTCTGATTTCCTTCTGAAGCTCCTCTATGGAAGCATTGGGATCTACGAAGGTTACCTCAATCCCCATCCTCTTTAAGGTTACAGCAAATAGGTTCATCGTACCACCATAAATCGTACTGGCAGAGATCATATGATCCCCTGAGCTGCAGATATTCAGAACAGCGATCAGGCTGGCAGCCTGACCGGAGGAGGTACACATCGCACCAATACCACCCTCTAAGGCTGCGATCTTCTTCTCCACATAATCAACTGTCGGGTTCGCCAATCTTGTATAAAAGAAGCCTTCCGCCTCCAGATCAAAAAGCTTCCCGACATGCTCACCGGAATCATATTTGTAGGTGGTACTCTGATAAATCGGTATTACTCTGGCTTCTCCGTTCTTCGGCTGATAGCCTTCCTGAATACATTTTGTCTCAATATGATACTTGTTCATACTCTCTCCGCCTTTCTTAATTCTGGCTGATACCATAGAAAACCCCTGTTACAAGGATTTTTCCAGAACTCAACTCATTATTTTCCCATATTTAAATGAAATCATATAATGATTATCATACTTTTGTCAAGAACCATATCCTATGGGGTATGGGGTATTTGAAGTGTATTCCATTCTACTATCATACATAAATACAAGAAGCAAAAAAGAGCGGACTAACAAAACCTTCCGATAATGCTTGTTTTGTCAGCCCGCATTTATTGATACCTTTACTGCCTTTTACTGCTTCCTTATTGTCTTCTTTACTGCTTTCTTTATTGCTTCTGGTCCTCTGTTACTTCGATCTTACGGATTTCCTTGGTTCTGATCTCCTTACAGAGATCATTGATAAAGGTATCCAGAGGCTTCTGGCCTTCATCCCCAAGAAAACGGCTTCTTACGGAGACAACACCCTCTTCCTCTTCCTTCTGGCCTACTACCAGCATATAAGGAATGCGGTCCAGTCTTGCTTCCCTAATCTTATAGCCGATCTTCTCAGCCCTCTCATCCACCGTTACAAGAACATCATTCTTCTGCAGCTCTGCCTTAACCTTCTTGGCATAGTCATGATACTTCTCCGAGATCGGTAGAATACGAACCTGCTCCGGACACAGCCAGGTCGGGAACATACCTGCATATTTCTCGATCAGCCAAGCAAGAGTTCTCTCATAACAGCCGATACTTGTTCTATGGATGATGAAGGGACGCTTCTTCTCACCGTTGGCATCAATGTAGAACATATCGAAGCGCTCTGCCAGGACGAAATCCAGCTGGATCGTAATCATTGTATCTTCCTTACCGTATACGTTCCTCGCCTGGATATCCAGCTTCGGTCCGTAGAAGGCTGCCTCGCCCTCTGCCTCGGTGAAGTTCACACCGAGGTGAGTGAGTATTTCGCGCATCTTGTTCTGCATGTTATCCCAATGCTCCTCGTCTCCGAGGTACTTTGATTTATTGTTCGGATCCCATTTGGAGAGGCGATAGGTAACATCATTCTCCAAACCAAGTGTTCTTAAGCAGTACATAGCCAGATCCAGACAGCCTGCGAACTCCTCCTCGATCTGCTCAGGAGTAACAATCAGGTGACCCTCGGAGATTGTGAACTGCCTAACTCTGGTCAGACCGTGCATCTCACCGGAATCCTCATTACGGAACAATGTGGAGGTCTCACCATAGCGGCAGGGCAGATCACGGTAGGATTTCTGGCTCTGCTTATATACATAATATTGGAAGGGGCAGGTCATCGGACGGAGAGCGAATACCTCCGCATCCTCATCCTTCTCATCTCCCAGTACAAACATGCCTTCCTTATAGTGATTCCAATGATCTGAAATAATATAAAGGTCCTTCTTTGCCATCAGGGGAGTCTTCGTCCTCATGTAACCACGACGTTCCTCTTCGTCCTCAACCCATCTTTGGAGGGTTTGAATAATCTTCGTACCCTTCGGCATCAAAAGCGGAAGTCCCTGTCCGATGACATCAACGGTAGCAAAGAGCTCCATCTCCCGTCCCAGCTTGTTATGGTCACGCTTCTTGATATCCTCCAGATGAGCCAAATATTCCTCCAGCTCAGCATTTTTCGTATAAGCAGTTCCATATACTCTGGTCAGCATCTTATTCTTCTCTGAGCCTCTCCAATAAGCACCGGAGGAGGAAATCAGCTTGATTGCCTTAAGGTTCTTTGTACTCATTAAATGGGGGCCGGCACACAGGTCCACAAAATCACCCTGCTGATAGAAGGAAAGCTCCGAATCCTCCGGCAGATCTTCTATGAGCTCCACCTTATAAGACTCACCCTTCTCCTGCATCAGGGCAATGGCTTCCTCTCTCGGAAGGGTAAAGCGTACCAGTTCCTCACCCTCCTTAATGATCTTCTTCATCTCCTTCTCCAGCTCATCAAGAGCTGCGCGGTCAAAGGGTGCACAGTCAAAATCATAATAAAAACCGGTATCGATGGCAGGACCGATTGCCAATTTAGCATTAGGATATAATCTCTTAACTGCCTGAGCAAGTACATGGGAGGTGGTATGACGGTAAGCAGCCTTTCCTGCATCATCATTAAAGGTAAGGATACTCAGCTCGCTATCCTCCTCCACCACAGTCCTAAGATCCACTACCTTGCCGTTCAGCTCACCGGCACAGGCCATTCTTGCCAGACCTTCACTGATGTCCGCAGCGATTTCATATACTGTCATCGATTTGCCGTACTCCTTCACGGAGCCGTCTTTTAATGTAATCCTCATGATATTCTCCTTTCTATAACAAAGAAAGCCCGTCACTTCCGACTTGGCTTAGGTCAAATCGGAAGGGACGAGCGTATGGTTAACGTCGCGGTTCCACCCTTCTTGGTGTTTAAGACACCCACTTCATTCGATGATAACGGTATCACCGGACCGGATTAGGGTCACTCCGAGGTAGTCTTCATATGCTTCTGCGCGACTTTTTGTATCATCAGCCACTGAATAAGATATTTCCACCGAATCATATCTCTCTCTGGATTCTTCCACATATTACTTGTCTCATCAACGTATTATTGGATGAAATTTCAACAATTCTATGAATTGTTTCTACTGAACCCTATTATAGCATTCTAACCTATAATGTCAAGCGATTTTCACTCTGGTTTGTGTCAAGTATTTATTGGCAGATTTCCATTCAGTTTAAGAAATCGATATCAGCTGTCTATTCCTGTCACAGATCTTCGCCTTTCTTTATTTAGCCGACGGGAAAAACGGTCTGAGCGTTGCAGCCATATTGCTGGCCGGCATGGTCTGCAGAAGAATTGTGCCGGGACCGGTAATGACCGTGTTGAAGATACCTTCACCGCCGAACAGCATGTTCTTCACTCCGGGAACTGTTTGGATCTCCATGGTACAGCTCTCAGTCATGGCAGCCAGATAGCCAGTATCCACAACCATCTTCTGGCCGGGCATCAGCTCATATTCCATGGCATAGCCGTCGATCTCAATGAAGGCAATTCCTCTGCCGGACAGCTTCTGCATGATGAAGCCTTCTCCGCCGAAGAGACCGGCACCCAGCTTCTTCTGGAAATGCAGAGATAACTCCACACCTGACTCCGATGCAAGAAAGGCTGACTTCTGGACTATCATATGATTGCCGGGTTCAATGGATAATGCCCTGATGGAGCCCGGGAAACTGGAAGCAAAGGCGATCATTCCTTCCCCATTCATGGCTGTATACCGGTTCTGGAAGATGGAATCGCCGGAAAACATCCTTCCCAGTGCCTTTCCAATGCCTCCGTTCGTAGAGGTCTCCATCTTCATATTAGGACTCATCCAGCTCATCGAGCCCCGTTCAGTGATCATCGTTTCTCCTGCCGCCACATGGCACACCACAACCGGTAACGGCTCCCCACAAATTGTATACCTCATTAACACCCCTCCTATATTTTTTAAGATTTCTGATTTTATCCATTTTTGGGGGCAAGGCAGTCTGATCTATCCGATCCGCCTTAGCTCCAGCTCCTTCAGATCTAAGCCCTTCATATTTCCCACAAGAGAGTAGGAACAGTCACCAAGATCAAGATAATGATTAGCAAAATCCTTCAAATCTGCCAGGCTGACTTTGTTAATTCCTTCGATCAGCTCCTCCAGCGTGGAGACTCTCCCGCGGTTTAGCATGGATTTTCCATTGGAATTCATTCTGCTCTTTGCACTTTCGCTCCCTAGGATCAGCTCTGTTTTGATCTGTTCCTTCGTCATAGCCAATTCTTCCTTTGTAACACCCTTTTTCTTCATATCAGTAACAATCTGACGAATCATCTTAATTACTGTAGGTGTCTGTGTAGGACTCATAGCCGCATAGATGTGGAGTAGCCCTGTATCACGGTAGGAGCTCCCGTAGGAATAGATGGAATAAGTAAGTCCGTTGTCCTCCCTGATCTTCTGGAACAGCCTTGAATTGATGCTGCCACCCAGAATAGAGTTCAATACGGATAGGATATAGCGTTTCTCCGATTGATAAGAGATACTGTCAAAGGCGATATTCAGATGCATCTGCTCGATATCCTTATCCCGCTTACAGATTACCCTGTGATAATTCGGCTTTCCGGATAGCTCCTGCTCCTGATTACTCTTCTCCCGAATGGATCCAAAGGCTTCCTCCAGAAGCTTCAGTATCTCCTCCTCATTATAATTCCCCGCCACTGAGATGATGATGTTCTCACCTACATAATAAGTATTCATAAAGCTCAAGATTTGTTCCCTGCTTACCTTTCGGACCACCTTTTTCGTTCCGGAGATCATATAGCCCAAGGGATGATCCTTCCATACCCTCTGCTGCAGCTGCTCATGGACCAAATCCTCCGGGGAATCGTCATACATATCGATTTCCTCTAGGATGACTCCCTTTTCCTTCTTTAGCGCCTTCTCCTCAATCAAAGAATTCGTCAGCATATCACTGATGATATCTATTGCAATCGGTAGATGCTCGCTCAAGGTCGTAGCATAATAGGAGGTGCATTCCTTACTGGTAAAGGCATTGATATTCCCACCGATCATCGCCATCTCATCTGCTATCTGTCTCGCTGTACGGTTTTTGGTTCCTTTAAATAGCATATGTTCTATCATATGGGCAATACCATTATTATTATCATCCTCATTTGCTGATCCTGCTCGGATCCAGACACCAAAGGCTGCACTCTTTAGATAGGGCATTCTCTCCATTACTACGGTAATACTGTTGGATAATTTATAGATATTCGTCATATCGGTTTCCCTCCCTGTCTGAGGCTATCTCACCTAACATAAAACCCCCCATATTACAATTAGTACTAAGTAATCATAATGAGTGGGGGTTGCCTTATGAAAATAGTATTCAACCATTACCGTATCTTATCTTACTTGCAGTAATGTTCTTATATGATAATTCTAACACACTCCTTTACTCCTGGCAATCATAAGAATCAATAGATCCTCTTCCTCAACAATTCAATATTTTTTTGAAAATCGATGCTCAGTACCTGCATACCGTGGATTTTCACATTCTCATAGGATCCCTCGATTGGAATACGAAAGGAATCCATGCCATACTCCATATATTCCGGGAGGGATAGAAGTATGGAGATTATTTCCTTCTCCGAGAAATTGGTTGTGATTTGGGGTAGCAGTAGGTCTAGTAATTCTGTTGTCTTCTTTACGCCCAGCTTTTTGGTCTTCTTATAGATTTGCTCCAGTATCATCCTTTGTCTGGTAGTCCTACCAGAGTCAGTACCCACATCGCTGATCCTACTATAGCCCAGTGCTTGTCTTCCATTCAGTAGCTGTAATCCGGACGTTCTAAGGGTATCTGTTTCCTTATCCTTTCCTTGGAGCTGGTTTAGCTCATTCAGATAAGCATTGACGTGGGGTAGCTCTTCCTCTGTAATCTCCAGCTCGATTCCTCCCAGCGCATCTATCACCCCAATAAAGGTATAGAAATCAACCGAGGCATATTTATCTATCTTAACCTTTAAATTCTCTTCAATGGTCTTCAGTAATAGTCTGGCTCCCCCATATGCATAAGCAGTGTTCAGCCTGTTAAAGCTGTTCTTTTCTGGAATATAAAGATAAATGTCCCGGTGCAGGGAAGCTACAGTCACCATCTTAGCTTTTGGGTGAATGCTCAGGATAATCATAGAATCGGATAGCCCTCGAGCTCCCTCAGTGCGATTGTCCGTACCAATCAGTAATAGATTGATGACCTCCTTCTCCGTCTTCCTCGGAGCATAAGCCTCCGTCACATTGCTTCGAATGCTTTCTTCCAGGCGATCTGCAGCCTCGCGATCCTCCGGAGTCTCTTCCGCATCCGACTTAGAAGATATCCATGCTTCCATGTCAGAAGCTAGGCCATCTAAAATCCCGCTTTTCTCCGAAGTCTGATTTGATAGGGCACCGCTGTCCGTAGAGGCCTCCACCGCCTGCTTTTGCCGTAAGGAAGCCTGTCCCAGGGAGGAAGCACTCCTTCCGTTATTCAATTTACCTGCTCCGTTTGCCGGCTCCTCAAACTGAAGATCGAACTGCGATGATGATTCCTCCTCCAAGGGGACAAAATTAACCTTACTGATATAACGGTGCATCACCAGATACGGGCTTAAAAAATAAGCAGCTACAAGAGTTGCCAGACTGCAGAGAGATATGATGGTAATTCTAATTACTTTTCGTTTTCTACGGCTGCTATTCATTCCAATACCTCGACATAATATTTGTGATCAATTTACATTCTTAATTAATATTGCCATATCCCCCTGTTCTCATCCATGAAGCACCTATTTATATGGCAAATTTCACTGAAGCTATCCTTTATTCACTTCTTAGGGCTTCGACCGCATCCTTCTTCGCAGCCATTCTGGCAGGCAGATGGCCACCCAGCATCGTCAGCACCGTGCTGATAGTAATCAAGAGAATCCCATGGGAGACTTTTAGTCTTGCCACCTGCTCCAGCTCCGTCGCTTGATAGATCATATGATTGATCGGCATTGTCAGAAACCAGGCGATGAGTATCCCAAGAGTACCCGAGAAGATTCCCAGCAGAAAGGTCTCTGCATCGAAAACCCTGGAGATATCCTTCTTTCTGGCACCCAGTGCTTTTAGGATACCTATCTCCTTCGTTCTCTCTAAGACAGAGGTGTAGGTTATGATCCCAATCATAATCAGGCTGACCACGAGGGAGGTTGAGGAGAAGGCAATCAGCACCAGAGTAATCCCATTCATGATTCCGCTGGTCATTCCGGTAATAGTAGCTGCAAGATCATTATAGATGACCTTATCCTCCTCCTTCACACGGGTTTCATTATAATCATCCAGATAGTTCAAAATCTCGTCCTTCGTCTGGAAATTAACCGGATATATCGTAATCAGATAGGGGGTTATGTTTTGTCCAAGAAAGGATAACATCCCTTCCTTCCCCTCCTCATCCAGCTCCTGCATGGTCAAAACATTCATAGTTGCATCCATCTGGGCTTTCACGATTTCTGAGCTTTTGGCATGGTCCAGAATCCGTAGCGCCAGGGCATCGGAATAGGCAATGCCTTCATCAATCACCGGAAATTTAACTGTTTCCTTCGCCCGCAGAATTCCTGTGATTCTCAGGGATATATTATCCTTTGCTACGAATAAGCCCTCCAAATCCTGATTGATCGTGTAACCTCCGTAATCGGTTCTGACATAGTAATCGTCATTCATGACAGCCTTCAGCTCGATGCCGACCAGCTCCTGAAACGGAATTCGTTCCCTCGCCTTTCTATCAAAGCCCAGTTCTGCCGCTACCTCATCCCGCAGCCTGTTCTTATTATCTACAATTAACACCAGCTCCGTCTCATTCGTAGGGTATGCTCCTGCCAGTACATCATAATTATCCATAAGATAATCGGCTCCTGACAGCTTCGTTGGATAGGATGCAAGCTGTAGCTTGTCAGCTCTAATCTGTGAGACTGTATCTCCCCGCTTGACTAGCAGGTTTATAGCAACCGTCCTGGTATAGCCGATGCTTTTACAGATTGCAGGATCGATTGCTTTCAGGTAATCCAAATACTCCTGTGTAATTTTGTTTTTATGCTTTGCATTCCTCTCATCATTATCATATAGGAAGACCTCCTCCGTTTGAGCAAATTCCACCTCTCCGGTCATCCGGTCCATCCTTTCCTCCTGTCGTTGCTGGTAGGCCTCTGAATTTCGTTCTGTTGCCCGTCTGGACACCATGATAGGGAATTCCGTCATGGCCTCCGTCTGGAAATCGTCGATCTGCAGCTGGAAGCCCACGGATAAGCTTAATATCAGCGCAATACCGATGATACCGATGCTGGAGGCAAAGGCGGTCAGTACTGTCCTTCCCAGCTTCGTCCGGATATTATTGAAGGATAGCCTCAGGGCAGTCGGAAAGCTCATACTTGTCTTCTTTAAGGTAAAGCTATCTTCCTGTCCGACCTCCTCATAGGGATTGGAATCCGATATCACCTTCCCATCCTCAAATTCTACGATGCGGTCCGCATAGCTGCGGGCCAGCTCCGGGTTATGGGTTACCATGATGACTAGCTTATCCTTGGCAATCTCCCTAATCAGATCCAGGATCTGAATACTGGTCTTCGTATCCAGGGCTCCGGTAGGCTCATCACAGAGTAGTACCTCCGGATTATTGGCCAGTGCCCGGGCAATGGCTACCCGCTGCATCTGACCCCCCGATAGTTGACCGGGTTTCTTATACATATGTTTTTCTAAACCAACCTGTTTCAGTACCTCTACGGATTTTCGATGTTTCTCACTCCTGTTTACACCGCTTAAGGTCATCCCCATCTCAACATTAGAGATGATGCTCAGGTGTGAAATCAGGTTATAGCTCTGAAATACGAAACCAATGGTATTATTCCGATAGGCATCCCAGTCCTTATCCTTAAAATTCTTCGTGGACTTTCCATTGATGATGAGATCCCCCTCATCATAACGATCCAGGCCGCCGATGATATTGAGACAGGTGGTTTTCCCTGACCCGCTGGCCCCTAAGATCGCTACGAATTCGCTTTTTCGAAAGGACAGCGATACCTTATCCAATGCCTCGGTCTTGAAATCCCCTACCGTATATGTTTTTCTGATATTGATTAATTTCAGCATTCCTTTAGCCTCATTTCCTTAGGTACTATGTATTATCCCATTTGTTTCAGGTAATATTTCATCCTTTGGAAAAAAATGTGCAAACCTTTTATAGAATTTCATGCAAAAAGGGCTGTTTGCTCTGCCGCTCCTGTGTATACACAGGAGCGGTAAACAAACAGCCCTGATTTATTTGATTAATCAAACCCTCCGGTTAAGCAGAGGTTTTATTCCTTAACATCCTTTATGGAGAAGCTTACTCTGCCCATCTTATCCTGACCAAGACATACCACCTTGACCACATCACCGAGGGTTAAGACATCCTCCACATGCTCCACTCTCTGCTTGGAGATCTTGGAGATGTGTACTAAGCCCTCCTTGCCCGGTGCGAATTCTAAGAATGCGCCGAATTCCTTGATACTGATTACCTTACCGACATAGTGTTTACCTTCTTCAAATTCGGTTACAATCATCTGTACCATTTCAAGAGCCTTCTGGATGCTTTCCTTATCGGTACCGCAAACAGAAACAGCACCATCATCCGTAATATCAATCTTAACACCGGTCTGATCAATAATGGCATTGATGGTCTTTCCTCTCTGACCAACTACCTCACCGATCTTAGAAGGATCAATCTTAATCTGAACAATCTTCGGTGAATAAGGTCCAACCTCAGGTCTGGGTTCTGAAATCACCGGTGCCATAACCTCGTCAAGAATATAGGTTCTGGCCTTCTTGGTCTGATAAATCGCCTGCTCGATGATCTCCCTGGTCAGTCCATGGATCTTAATATCCATCTGAATTGCTGTAATACCATTATGAGTACCTGCAACCTTGAAGTCCATGTCTCCGAAGAAATCCTCCAGGCCCTGGATATCAGTTAACAGAATATAATCCTCATCGCTTTCTCCGGTAACTAAGCCTACGGAAATACCGGCTACCATTGCCTTAATCGGAACACCGGCTGCCATTAGGGATAAGGTGGAGGCACATACGGAGCCCTGGGAGGTAGAACCGTTGGATTCCAGTACCTCGGATACCGTACGGATTGCATAGGGGAACTCCTCTTCGGAAGGAAGGACCGGGATCAATGCTCTCTCTGCCAAAGCACCATGTCCGATTTCACGTCTTCCGGGACCTCTGGAGGGCTTGGTCTCACCTACGGAGTAGGAAGGGAAATTATAGTGGTGCATATATCTCTTGCCGGTTTCGTTTTCATCGATACCATCCAGTCTCTGGGTCTCAGCCAGAGCACCTAAGGTAGTGATGGTCAATACCTGGGTCTGTCCGCGGGTGAACATACCGGAACCATGGGTTCTCGGAAGTACATCAACCTCTGCAGCCAGCTTACGAATCTGATCGAGGGCACGACCATCGGGACGCTTCTTATCCTTCAGAATCATCTTACGAACAGTCTTCTTCTCAAATTTATAGATTGCTTCTCCGAGCAGAGGGAGCCATTCCGGATGGGTCTCCTCATAGCGGGCAATCAGCTTCTCTGTGATTTCTCTGATATTGCCTTCTCTGACCTGCTTCTCATCGGTGAATACAGCTACTTCCATCGCCTCAGGAGTAATGAAGCTTACCATATCCTCATATAACTCCTCGGGTGTATCCATATGAATATAATCATGCTTGGGCTTACCGCAGTCTGCAACGATTTTCTCAATAAATTCAATGATCTTCTGGTTTAAGGCATGAGCAGCGAAAATCGCTTCGATCATCTTATCCTCGGGAATCTCCTCAGCACCTGCTTCAATCATGATGACCTTTTCCTTCGTGGAAGCTACAGTAAGAGCCAGAGTAGACTGCTCTCTCTGCGCCGAGGTGGGGTTGAATACCAGCTCCCCATCCACCATACCCACCATCGTAGAAGCGGTGGGACCATCAAAGGGGATATCTGAGATACTGGTTGCTATCGCAGAACCGAGCATCGCTGCCAGCTCCGGCGGGCAATCCTGATCCACACAGAGAACCAGGTTGTTTAAGGTTACATCATTGCGGTAATCCTTGGGGAATAAGGGTCTCATCGGACGGTCGATTACACGGGAGGTAAGTATAGCATTTTCGGAGGGCTTACTCTCTCTCTTAATAAAGCCTCCGGGGATTTTACCTACTGCATATAATTTTTCTTCATATTCTACGCTTAAGGGAAAGAAATCAATCCCTTCTCTGGGCTTAGAAGATGCGGTTGCCGTAGATAATACAACCGTATCACCATAATGCATCAATGCGGCGCCGTTAGCCTGTGCAGCTACTCTTCCAATATCTACGGTAAGAGTTCTGCCTGCAAGTTCCATGGAATAACTTTTGTACATAACATTTCTCCTTTATAATTCATTTTGTTATGCATAAGAACGCAGTTTCACTGTATTCTATGCCAGTTCAAGCCGGAGGCACCGAAACAACTGAAAAATCCACCGGAAATCAGGTCTAATTCCCATTCATCAACCGATTGGTTTGATTAGTTCGGTCAAACCAATATGGATCCGATAGCCTTTTCAGAAGTCTCGGGTTGTCCTCCCGTCGCTCTAACTAATATAGTATACCATAATTATTGCCAATATGCTACCTTAATTTTCAAAGAGGACCTTCCTGAGGATATAAACCTTTGAAATCTCAATGTAGATTACGAAATAAAGCGATACAATCGTTCCCCTATTACTTTCCTATCATTTCTCCCGGCTGGTATACCATAAAAAGGGGCTGTCGCACTAAAATATACGGCACCCTTTTTACGTAGTGATGTTTATCACAGATTAGATTTACATGAATAGCGTGTGACTATTAATCCAACAGAGACACGTTCTCACTCGATTGCCGCACATAGCGGTACATAAGGTTGTGACAGAGAAA